>JADGHA010000181.1 GCA_019689695.1 Micromonosporaceae bacterium
TGACCATGGTCAGCTCGTAATGGTCGGTCCACAGCGCCGGGCTGGAGGCCGGCCGGGGCGGCCGGGCGGACGGGGGATCAGCGGTCACACCTCAAGCGTAGGTCCAACGGCGCGCCAGGCTCGCCGTCGGGTGTGCACCCCGCCGGCGGCCGGGTTCCAGAATATGGCCATCAGTTGAGTACGGCAGGCGATTCGGGTTGAGTATCTGCCGGCATGATTAGTGAGTAGGCGTTCACGTAGCGTTTCCGTTCCCGGGGACGGCGACTTCTGCCCAGAGGAGGCGAGGCGTGGACTCACCTGCCGTGGTGGTCGCCGGGTCGACCGCCGAGGCGAAGAGCGGGGTGCTCGGCGAGCTGCTCGGCGTGGGCGGCCAGGTGCTGGCCGTTCCGGATGAGAGCTACCTGGTGCTGCGTTCCGGCGAGCGGCGGGTGGCCCGCGCGTTCCTGCCCGGCGCCCGCCAGCCCTACCCGTACCCGGCCTCGATCGCCGAGATGGACGGGCGGGTGGAGCCGCCGCCCCGCCCGCCGCGGCGGGTCGAGCTGTGCCTTCCGGCGCCGGTGCTGGCCAGCCTCACCCTGGTCGACTCACCGGCGGCAGGTGCGTTCGGCCTGGCGTACAACCGGATCGTGCGGGACGCCGCCCGGCGCGGCGGCGGCTTGCTGTTCACTCTGGACGCTGAGGCGCTGCCCGGCCAGGTCGAGCTGGACTTTCTGGCCGGCGTGGCGGACTCCGGACAGACCCCGTTCTTCGCGGTGTGGGTCGCGGGCGCGCCAGGTGGACCGTCCCCGGCCGTGGCCGCATGTCGGGACGCGGTGGTGGCGCGGGTGCCGGCCTTCGCCGCCGCTCCCTGGTTCGCGGTGGCCGCCGGCGATGGGGCCGCGGACCTGCGGCAGGCGCTGACCCGCTGGGCGGCCGGTGCGGCGCAGGCCGGCGGCGGCGCGGCCGAAGCGGTGCGCCGGCGGGTGCCGACCGCGGTCGACGGCCGCGAGTCGGGCTGGGAGGAGGTGCTCGACCGGGCGGTCGAAGCCGCCCGCGACGAGGTCCGGCAGGCGCTCGCCGCCGAGCTGGCCGGCGTCCACCAGCGTTGCGTGCAGGACATCGTCTTCGGTGGCTGCGCCGGCATGCCCGCCGCGCTCGACCGCGAGTTGCACGCGCTGTCGTTGGGCATCGCTGACCGGGTGGACACCGCGGTCGCCGGGATCACCCGGGCAGTGCTGGCACATGTGCTGGCCGACGAAGCAGGACGCGACGTGCTGCTGAGGGTGGGTGCCGCGCTGCGTGACCGGATCGGCGAGGATCACCCGGATCTGGCCCAGGTGCTGCTGGTCACCAGCACGACCGGCGCTGTCGCGGTGGTGCCCGGGGAGTCCGCGGCCGGAGCCCTGGGAGCCCACGCCACTGCGGCCGGGGTCCTGCCGCCACTGGGCGCGGGCGTCTCCGCCAGCTGCTACCAGAAGTGGCGCAACGAGAAGGCGGACGTGGACGCCGCCCAGGCCTGGCTGCGGGCCGCGGTGGGCGCGACCGAGCACGAGATGGGGCGAGCCGTGGCAAGGCGGTTCGAGGTGGTCGCCCAGGTGCTCGGCGGGCTGGTCGGCGACGCGGTCGACCACGGGCTGCTGCTGGTCTAGCCGCAGCGGTCCCCGTTGATTCCTGCGGCACCCTTGGCGACCCGGATCTGCGTGGCACGATGGGGGCATGGCGGCGCCACAGGTCGTACCCGTCCAGACGCCCGACACTGACGAGGTGCCGGAGGCAGAACGTCCCTGGGTGACCATTGTCTGGAACGACCCGGTCAACCTGATGTCGTACGTGACGTGGGTGTTCCAGAAGCTGTTCGGCTACAGCCGGGAAAAGGCCGAGAAGCTGATGCTCGACGTGCACCACAAGGGCAAGGCGGTGGTTTCCAGCGGGGCCCGGGAGCTGATGGAGCACGACGCGTCGCGGCTGCACGCGTACGGTCTGTGGGCGACGGTCGACAAATCGTGAGCGAGGCAGCGTGAGCATGTTTCGCCGCGACGGCAGCCATTGCGTGGCGCTGTTCGCCCCGGACGAGGTGAAGGTGCTGCGGAAGGTCGCCTCCGAGGTGGTGGGCCTGCTCACCGAGGGCTTCGACCACGACGACCCGGTGGTCGGCCGGCTGTTCCCGGACGTGTACCCGGACCGGCCCGCGGAATCCGACGAGTACCGCCGCTACACCGAGGGCGACCTGAAGACCGCCAAGATCGACCAGGCCGGCGCGGTGCTCGCCGCGCTGCCCTCGTCCGGCGGGTGCGAGGTGCGGCTGGACGCCGAGTCGGCCGAGGCGTGGCTGCGGGCGCTCAACGACGCCCGGCTGGCGCTCGGCATCCGGCTGGAGATCGAGGACGGGACCGACCTGGAGGCGGAGCTGGACAAGGCGGTCCTGCAGGATCCCACGTCGTCCCGGGTGTTCCAGTTGTCGGTTTACGCATACCTGGGCTACCTGCAGGAGTCCCTGCTCGACGCCTTGGTCCGCTAGTCGGCGTGCCCGGGTGCCGCCCGGGATCGCGAAGGGTGCTCCCGCGCGCGGGAGCACCCTTCGCGATCAGGAGGCCAGGTGACGGGCGTGGCCGTCAGTCCAGCGCGGCGAGCTCCTCAGGGGTCAGCTTGAGGTCGACCGCCGCAACCGAGTCCAGGATGGTCTCCGGCCGGCTGGCGCCGGGGATCGGGATCACCACCGGCGACTTCGCCAGCATCCACGCCAGGCAGACGCGCTGCGGGCTCACCCCCCGCTCTGCCGCGATCCGCCCGAACGCCTGGTGCCGCTCGCCGAGCTGGCCGGCGCGCCCGCTGCCGCCGAGCGGGGCCCAGGGCAGGAACGCGATGCCCAGCTCGTCGCACAGCCGCAGTTCCGGCTCGCTGGAGCGGAACTGCGGGGAGTACTGGTTCTGAACCGAGACCAGCCGGCCACCGAGGATGTCGTAGGCCTCGCGGATCTGCGCCGGGTTGGCGTTCGAGATGCCGGCCATCCGGATCTTGCCGGCGTCGAGCAGGTCGCGGATCGCACCGATGGCGTCCGCGTACGGCACCTTCGGGTCCGGCCGGTGGTGCTGGTAGAGGCCGATCGCCTCCACGCCGAGCCGCTTGAGCGACGCCTCGCAGGCCGCCTTGAGGTACTCCGGCCGGCTGTCCACCGTCCACGAGCCGTCGCCCGGCCGCAGGTGCCCGCCCTTCGTGGCGACCAGCACGTTCGACGTGTCGCCGGGGTAGCTGGCCAGCGCCTTGGCGACCAGCGACTCGCCATGCCCCACGTCGTCGGCGTACAGGTGGTAGGCGTCCGCGGTGTCGATCAGGGTGACGCCGGCGTCGAGCGCGGCGTGGATGGTGCGGATCGAGCGGCTCTCGTCCGGCCGACCCTCGATCGACATCGGCATCTCGCCGAGCCCGATGGCACTGACCTGGATGTCTCCGATGCGACGATATTCCATGTCTGACAGCATGCTCCTTCGAGTTCGCTCAACGGCAGGCCGGGGCGTGACAACGGCCACGGCATTCGCCGGCCGCAGTGGGTAGCATGTCGGACGTGTTGAGTATCGGCCGGTCGATCATCGAGGCGATCGTCGAGCACGCCCGGCGGGACCACCCCGACGAGGCGTGCGGCGTGGTCGCCGGCCCGGCCGGTTCGGACCGGCCCACCCGGCTCATCCCGATGCAGAACGCGGCCCGCTCGATGACCTTCTACGAGTTCGACTCGAAGGAGTACCTGCGCGTCTGGCGGGAGATGGACGACCGGGACGAGGAGCCGGTGGTGATCTACCACTCGCACACCGCCACCGAGGCCTACCCGTCGCGCACCGACATCTCGTTCGCCGGCTGGCCGCAGGCGCACTACCTGCTGGTCTCGACGCGAGATCCGCAGCGTGCGGAGATCCGGTCCTTCCGGATCGTGGACGGCGAGGTGACCGAGGAGCCGGTGCGGTTGCTCGAGTCGGACAGCGTGGAGGCCACCGTCGACCCGCACGCGGTCCAGTCGTACATGTTCGGGCAGAGCCCGGCGTCGGTCGACTACGAGTGTCCGGCGGCGAGCTGACCCCGCGCCCGGACAACACCGACAGTCGACTCTTCCTAGGAGCAGCACAGCCATGGCCATCGAGGTTCGTATCCCCACCATCCTGCGGTCGCACACCGGCGGCGCGAAGGTCGTCGAGGGCAGCGGGGACACGCTCAACGACCTGCTGACCGACCTGGACGCCCGGCACCCCGGCCTGCGTGGCCGGCTGGTCACCGCCGAGGGCGGCCTGCACCGGTTCGTCAACGTCTACGTCAACGACGAGGACGTACGGTTCCTCGGCGCGCTGGACACCAAGCTCAACGACGGCGACACGGTGACCATCCTGCCGGCGGTCGCCGGGGGCTGAGCGCCATGGCGCGGTACGAGAGCCTGCTGGACGCCTGCGGCGGCACGCCGCTGGTGGGCCTGCCCCGGCTGTCGCCGACCGTGCCGGAGGGCGCGCCGCCGGTGCGACTGTGGGCCAAGCTGGAGGACCGGAACCCGACCGGTTCGGTGAAGGACCGGGCCGCGCTGTTCATGGTGCGCGCCGCGGAGGAGGCCGGCCGGCTCCGGCCGGGCGACACCATCCTGGAGCCCACCAGTGGCAACACCGGCATCGCCCTGGCCATGGTGGCGAAGCTGCGCGGGTACCGGCTGGTCTGCGTGATGCCGGAGAACGTTTCGGCCGAGCGCGTGCAGCTGCTCCGGATGTACGGGGCGGAGATCATCTTCTCGCCGGCCGCGGGCGGCTCCAACCAGGCGGTGGCCAACGCCAAGCAGCTCGCCGCGGAGCACCCGGACTGGGTCATGCTCTACCAGTACGGCAACGAGGCGAACGCCCGGGCGCACTACGAGACGACCGGGCCGGAGCTGCTGCGCGACCTGCCCACGATCACCCACTTCGTGGCCGGGCTGGGCACCACCGGCACGCTCATGGGCACCGGGCGGTACCTGCGGGAGAAGGTCGAGGCGGTGGAGATCATCGCGGCCGAGCCGCGCTACGGCGAGCTGGTGTACGGGCTGCGCAACATCGACGAGGGGTACGTCCCCGAGCTGTACGACCCGTCCGTGCTGACCCGGCGGTTCTCCGTCGGCACCCGGGACGCGGTGCTGCGCACCCGGCAGCTGGTCGAGGTGGAGGGCCTGTTCGTGGGCTTGTCCACCGGCGCGGTGCTGCACGCCGCGCTCGCCGTCGCGCACGAGGCGGTGAAGGCCGGCCGGCGGGCGGATGTGGCGTTCCTGGTCGCCGACGCCGGCTGGAAGTACCTGTCCACCGGCGCCTACGGCGGCACCCTGTCCGATGCCGAGGAGGCGCTGGAAGGCCAGCTCTGGGCGTAGGGCCGACGACCGGGCTGTCACGTTGGCGACACGTTCAAGCGGATCTTTCAGCCGGGCGCGCGTCTCGGCGTAGGCTGCGCAGCGTGATCGGGCGGGACGCACAGGCGGGCCAGGCAGCCACCGACGCGCCGGTGGGGATCTTCGACTCCGGCGTGGGCGGCCTGACCGTGGCACGCGCGATCCTCGACCAGCTGCCGCACCAGCGGCTGGTCTACCTGGCCGACACCGCGCACGTGCCGTACGGGCAGAAGCCGATCGCCGACGTGCGCCGCTACGCCCTCAGCTGCCTCGACGCGCTCGTCGACCAGGGCGTGAAGATGCTGGTCATCGCCTGCAACACGGCCGCCTCGGCGTGCCTGCACGACGCCCGCGAGCGGTACTCGGTCCCGGTGATAGAGGTGATCCGCCCGGCGGTGCGCCGGGCGGTGGCGGCCACCCGCAACGGCCGGGTCGGCGTGATCGGCACCACCTCCACGATCGCCAGCGGCGCGTACGAGGACGCGTTCGCGGCGGCGCCGCAGGTCCAGGTGTTCAGCGCGGCGTGCCCGCAGTTCGTGGACTTCGTGGAGCGCGGCGTGACCTCCGGCCGGGCGCTGCTCGGGCTGGCCAGCGCCTACCTGGAGCCGCTGCAGCGGGCCGGGGTGGACACGCTGGTCCTCGGCTGCACCCACTACCCGCTGCTGGCCGGCCTGCTCAGCGTGGTGATGGGCGACGACGTGACGCTGGTGTCGAGCGCAGACGAGACGGCCAAGGACGTCTACCGGATGCTCAGCGAGGAGGAGCCCGCCGGGCCGGTGCGGCACCAGTTCCTCACCACCGGCGACGCCGAGCAGTTCGCCCGGCTGGCCCGCCGCTTCCTGGGCGCGGACATCTTCGGTGGCGGCCCGGTGGAGTCCCTCCGTATCCCCGCCCACACAGGGATGGCCGGATGAGGCTGACCATTCTCGGCTGTGCCGGAAGCTTCCCCGGTCCCGAGGCCGCGTGTTCCGCGTACCTGGTGGAGGCGGAGGGGTTCCGGCTGCTGATCGACTTCGGGTCCGGCTCGCTGACCGCGCTGCAGCGCTACGCCGGCCTGCACGTGCTCGACGCGATCCTCGTCACCCACCTGCACTGCGACCACATCCTCGACGCCTGCCACTACGTGGTCGTCCGCCGGTACGCGCCGGAGGGCCCGTACCCGCCGATCCCGATGTACGCGCCGGCCGGCGCGCCGGACCGGCTGGCCGCCGCGTACGCCCACGAGGAGGGTCCGCTCGACGACGTCTACACCTTCTACGGCCTGCAGCCGGGGACCTTCCCGATCGGCCCGTTCACGGTCACCGTCGATCGGGTGAACCATCCGGTGGAGACCTACGGCGTACGCCTGGAGCAGGGCGGCCGGGTCCTGGCGTACTCCGCGGACACCGCGCCGTGCGAGGAGCTGGACCGGCTGGCGCTCGGCGCGGACCTGTTCCTGTGCGAGGCGAGCTACCTGGACGGCATGCAGAACCCGCCGGACCTGCACCTGACCGGCCGGGAGGCGGGCGAGATCGCGGCCAAGGCCGGGGTGGGCAGGCTGCTGCTGACCCACCTGGTATCGGCCTGGGGGAGCGAAGCACTGACGTACGACGCGGCGACCTCCGCCTACGCCGGCCCCGTGGAGATCGTCCGGCCGGGCGCTCGCTACGACGTGTAGTGGATGGGTCGCCTGCTCTGCGGTCGCCTGCTATGCGCCGGGCGCCACGACCGGCAGTCCGGCTTCGCCGGCCGCTGCGGCGAGCCGCTTGTCATAAGTGACGAACGCGGTGAGCGTCTTGCCGGACGCCACCAGCAACTCGGCGGTTGCCAGGTGGATGGCGTCCAATGACCGCAGGTTCGGATCTGGATATGCGGCGGCGGTGGCGCGGATGGCCGTGGTCATCTCCACCCGGTGCAGCCGGGCCAATACTCCGGCGACCGCGCCCAGAACCCCGGGCTGACTCCGGCCGAGTGCCCGGGGAATCTCGACCTCGACGAGCGCCGAGGCGACCAGCGGCTGCGCGGGTTGGCTGTTGAGCCACTCCGTGAGTGCACGGCTCTCCGCCTCGATACGGATCAGCTTCACCAGAGCTGCCGTGTCGAGGTAGATCACCAGCGTTCCTCGTCGCGGAGCGCGGAAATGAGTTCACCGGCCTCTGTTCCAGGCACGGCCGGGACGGTAGGCATCGGTATCGGACCGGTGATGGTTGGTGGGATCACCATCCCAGACGCGACGAGGTCGGCCATGGCGTCGGCGGCGATCGGCACGATACGCGCAACCGGCCGTCCGCGGTTGGTTATCTCCACGATCTCGCCGTGCTCGACCCGTGCCAGCACCTCGCCGGTGTGCTGGTTCAGGGTGCGGATCGGGATCTGTTCCATGGTGCCGATCGTAGTACGAAGTGTAGAACATAAGCCACTCGCCGCGGCCACCGGGCGGGTG
>JADGHA010000182.1 GCA_019689695.1 Micromonosporaceae bacterium
GGCGGCGGGCCGAGGCGCAGGGGCTGCTGGTCGTGGTTGGGGGGAGGAGCGAGGCGGTGGCATGAGCGCGGAGCGAGCCGCCCACGCCGGGGAGCCCGGCCGCACGGGCGCCGGGGAACCCGGCGGCCTGGCGGTCGTCACGACCAAGAGCGACCTGGCCGCCCGCCGCGACGCCATGCCCGGCACCGTCGCGGTCGTGATGACCATGGGCGCCCTGCACGACGGCCACGCGGCCCTGCTGGCCGCCGCCCGCCGGCGCGCCGACCACGTCATCGTCACGATCTTCGTGAACCCGCTGCAGTTCGGGCCCACCGAGGACTTCGACCGGTATCCCCGCACCCTCGACGCCGACCTGGCGGTCTGCCGCCAGCACGACGTCGACCTGGTCTTCGCCCCGGAGCGTGCGGAGATGTACCCGCACGGCGAGCCGGCGGTCCGGGTCAACCCCGGCCCGCTCGGCGAGGTACTGGAGGGGGCGAGCCGGCCGGGCTTCTTCCACGGCGTGCTGACCGTGGTGCTCAAGCTGCTTCACCTGACCCGGCCGCACCTGGCCTTCTTCGGGGAGAAGGACTACCAGCAGATGATCCTGGTCCGGCAGATGGTCGCCGACCTGGACCTGCCGGTGGAGGTGGTCGGGGTGCCCATCGTGCGGGAGCCGGACGGCCTGGCTCTGTCCAGCCGCAACCGCTACCTGTCCGCCGAGGAGCGCGCCGCCGCGCTGAGCCTCTCCGCCGCGCTGCGCGCGGGCGCCGCCGCCGCTGAGCGCGGGCTCGGTGCCGACGGCGCGCTCGCCGCCGCCCGGGCCGCCTTCTCCGCAGGTACGCCTGGCGAGCCCGGGCAGCCGGCGGAGGGCGCGGTGGCCAAGCTTGACTACCTCGTCCTGACCGGTCCCGACCTCGGCCCGCCCCCGACGCACGGGCCGGGGCGACTGCTGGTCGCCGCCTGGGTGGGCGCCACCCGCCTGATCGACAACGCGCCCGTGAGGTTGTGATGTTCGCCCGTACCATGCTCAAGTCGAAGATTCATCGGGCCACCGTGACCCAGGCCGACCTGCACTACGTCGGCTCGGTGACCGTGGACGAGGACCTGATGGACGCCGCCGACCTGCTCCCCGGGGAGCAGGTGGCGATCGTGGACGTGACCAACGGGGCGCGCCTGGAGACGTACGTGATCCCCGGGGCGCGGGGCAGCGGCGTGATCGGCATCAACGGCGCGGCGGCCCACCTGGTGCACGTCGGGGACCTGGTCATCCTGATCTCGTACGCGCAGATGGACGACGCCACCGCGCGCGGCTACCGGCCGCGGGTGGTGCACGTGGACGCCGCCAACAAGATCATCGACCTGGGTGGCGACCCGGCCGCGGCGGCGCCCGGGGTGGCGGGCGTGCCTCGCCCGCGAGCGTGACGTGCCCCGTGAGCGTGACGTGGCTTGCTTCTGCCCGGCTTCGCTTTCCGTTCGAAGATCGGTCACGGTTGACTGAACAGATGCACGACCTTTCCCTGCCGGCGCTGCCGCGCCGGCTGCTGGCCGCGGAGCCCGGCTGGGCCGAGACGACCGACGTGGTGGTGGTCGGGTCCGGCGTCGCAGGGCTCACCGCCGCGCTGTACCTGCGCGAGGCCGGCCTGCACGTGACCGTGGTCACCAAGGTCAATATCGACGACGGGTCGACCCGCTGGGCGCAGGGCGGGATCGCCGCCGTCCTCGACCCGCTCGACTCACCCGCGGCGCACGCGGCCGACACCGAGGCGGCCGGGGTCGGGTTGTGCGATCCCGCCGCGGTACGAGTGCTGGTCGAGGAGGGACCGGCCCGGGTGCGGGAGTTGATCCGTCTCGGCGCGTCCTTCGACCGCAACACGGACGGCACCCTGATGCTCACCCGCGAGGGTGGCCACCGGGCCAACCGCATCATCCATGCCGGCGGCGACGCGACCGGCGCGGAGGTCCAGCGGGCGCTGCACGCGGCGGTCCACCGCGACCCGTGGATCCGGGTGGTCGACCACGCGCTCGTGCTTGACCTGCTGCGAGCGGCCGACGGGTCGGCGTGCGGGGTCACCCTGCACGTGCTCGGGGAGGGCAGCGAGGACGGCGTGGGCGCCATCCTGGCCCGCGCGGTGGTGCTCGCCACCGGGGGCATGGGCCAGGTGTTCGCGGCCACCACCAACCCGGAGGTGTCCACCGGGGACGGGATCGGGCTGGCGCTGCGGGCCGGCGCCGCCGTCACCGACCTCGAGTTCGTCCAGTTCCACCCGACTGCCTTGCTCGTCAGCAGCGACGCCCCCCAGCAGCCGCTGGTCTCCGAGGCGCTGCGCGGCGAGGGCGCCTACCTGGTGGACTCGGACGGCAAGCGGTTCATGGAGGGCCAGCACGAGCTGGCCGAGCTGGCTCCCCGGGACGTGGTGGCGAAGGCCATCCACCGGGTCATGCTCGCCTCCGGCGAGGACCACGTGTACCTGGACGCCCGCCACCTGGACAAGGCGGACACCGGCTTCCTGGCCCGGCGGTTCCCGACCATCGTCGCCTCCTGCCTGGCCGCCGGCATCGACCCGGCGACCGACCTGATCCCCGTGGCGCCGGCGGCCCACTACGCCTCCGGTGGGGTGCGCACCGACCTGGCCGGCCGCACCTCGATTCCCGGCCTGTACGCGTGCGGCGAGGTTGCCTGCACCGGCGTCCACGGCGCGAACCGGCTGGCCAGCAACTCGCTGCTGGAGGGTCTGGTGTTCGCCCGGCGCATCGCCACCGACATCGCCGCCGGCCTGCCGCCGCAGGCCGACCCGGCCCCGGCCACCCCGGACAGTCCAGCGTGGGTGGTCGAGCCCGCGATCCGCGCACCGCTGCAGCAGGCGATGACCCGCGGCGCCGGAGTGCTGCGGTCCGCCGAGTCGCTGGCCGCCACCGCCGCCGAGCTGAGCCGGCTGGGGGCCGCCGGCGGCCGCCCGCGGACCGCCAGCTGGGAGGCGGCCAACCTGGTCACCGTCGCCTCGGCGCTGGTGGCCGCCGCGTACGCCCGGCAGGAGACCCGGGGCTGCCACTGGCGGGAGGACTTCCCGGTCACCCGGGATGCCTGGCGGGGCCACCTGCTCGCCGAGATCGGGCCGGCCGGCTCGCTGACCGCGACCTGGGAGCCGCTCCGGTGAAGCCGTCCACTGTAGACGCACTGGTCGCGGCCGGCCTGGAACCGGCCGCCGTGGAGCAGATCGTGCGCGCCACCCTCGCCGAGGATCTCGGGCCGTCCGGTACGGATGTGACCAGCGTGGCCACCATCCCGGCCGGGCAGACCGGCACCGGCGAGCTGGTGGCTCGCGCCAGCGGGGTGGTGGCCGGGTTGCCGGTGGCGGCCGCGGTCTTCCAGGCGGTCGACGATCGGGTCGAGCTCGACCTGAAAGCGCGCGACGGCGAGCGGGTGGCCCGCGGCGACGTGCTGGCCACGGTGACCGGGCCGGTCCGGGCGCTGCTGACCGCGGAGCGCAGCGCGCTCAACCTGCTCTGCCGGATGTCCGGCGTGGCCACCCACACCAGGGCCTGGGCAGATGCCCTCGCGGGCAGCAAGGCGCTCGTGCTGGACACCCGCAAGACCACGCCTGGGCTGCGGATCCTGGAGAAGTACGCGGTCCGTGCCGGCGGTGGCACGAACAAGCGGATGGGCCTGTACGACGTCGCGATGATCAAGGACAACCACAAGCTGGCCGCCGGCGGGCTGACCGAGGCGTACCGGCGGGTCCGTGCGGCGTTCCCGCAGGTGCCGGTCCAGGTCGAGGTCACCACGGTCGCCGAGGCGGTGGAGGCGGTCGAGGCCGGCGCCACCTTCCTGCTCTGCGACAACATGTCCCCGCCCCAGCTGCGGGAGGTCGTGGCCGCCGTGGGGGACCGGGCCGAGCTGGAAGCCACCGGTGGCCTGACCCTGGACGCGGCCGCGGAGTACGCGGCGACCGGGGTGGACTACCTGTCGGTGGGGGCGCTGACCCACTCCTCGCCTATCCTCGACATCGCCTTCGACCTGTCGACCTGAGCGGACCCCGCGATGCTGCTGTGTATCGACATCGGTAACACCAACACCGTCCTCGCCACCTTCGACGGCGACAAGCTGGTGCACTCCTGGCGGATCAAGACCGATGCCCGGGCGACTGCCGACGAGTTGGGTCTGATGTACCGCGGCCTGCTCGCCGGCGATGCGATAGAGCTGACCGGGGTGGCCGCCTGCTCCACCGTCCCCGCGGCGCTGAGGTCGTTGCGGACCATGCTGGAGCGCTACTACAGCGCGATCCCGGCCGTTATCGTCGAGCCGGGCACCCGCACCGGAGTACAGCTTGCGATCGACAACCCGAAAGAGGTCGGCGCCGACCGGGTGGTGAACACCCTCGCCGCCCATACCCTCTACGGTGGACCGTCCATAGTGGTGGATTTCGGCACCTCGACCAACTTCGACGTGGTGTCCAGCCGGGGCGAGTTCCTCGGCGGGGTGATCGCGCCCGGGATCGAGATCTCGCTGGACGCGCTCGCCGCGCGGGCCGCCCAGCTGCGCAAGGTCGAGCTGGTCAAGCCGCCGCGGGTGATCGGCAAGAACACCGTGGAGAGCCTGCAGTCCGGCGTGGTCTACGGCTTCGCGGGCCAGGTGGACGGGGTGGTCCGCGGGATCATCGCCGAGCTGGGCTCGGTCAAGGCGGTGGTGGCCACCGGCGGGCTGGCGCCGATCGTGATCGACGACTGCGCGACGGTCACCCACTTCGAGCCGTGGCTCACGCTGATCGGCCTGCGCCTGATCTACGAGCGCAACGCCCGGTCCCGTTGATCAGAAGTCGTGTTGCCCGACAGACGGCAGCGGTGGACAACCGTGCGGTACGGCAGGGGGAACGAGTCGCGGCCATGGAGATCGGGATGCGTGGCGACGAGATTCCGAATGCCCTCGACGACCGCGGCCTGCCGGTCCGCTGGCGCGGTGAGGTAGTACGACCGGGTCTTGATCAGCTCGACCAGCGTCTGAGGTGTGTGGGTGACGCTGTGCGTGAAGGCCTCGCGGACGACCGGCCCGAAGCCGGCCGCGCGCAGCGGCCCCTCCGCCATACGCTGCTCCGCCCGCTCGTGGTCGCCCAGATGCGCCACCTCGGAGAGCCGGGCCACCCACGGCTGTGACTCGTCCCGCAGGTTCCAGATGGCGGCGAAGACGCCGCCTGGGCGCAGCACCCGGGCGATCTCGGCGGGCGCGCGGGTCGGGTCGAACCAGTGGTACGCCTGGCCGGCGAGCACGGCGTCGACCGAACCGTCCGGTAGCGGGATGGATTCGGACGACCCGGCCAGCGGACGCACCGACGGGGTGGCTGCCGCCAGCTGGGTGCGCATTGCCTCATCCGGCTCGACCGGCACGACCTCGTGCCCGAGCCGGCTGACGACCCGGGTGAGGATGCCGGTGCCCGCCCCCAGGTCGACCACGCGCAGCCGGCCGGCCGGCCTCCCGAGCGCCCAGTCGACGGCTTCCGGCGGATAGCTGGGCCGGTAGCGGTCGTACGACGAAGCGGCCTGACCGAACGAAAGGGCGTGGTCCGGGCGGGGCGCGGAGGCGGATGGGGGAGGCTCTGTCACGCCGGCCAGGTTATCCGTGAGCCCGCGGAAGTCGCGTTGAGTACGCTCGGAGCAAACCCCGACAGGAAGTTTGTCACGTGACCGAGTTCACCGAACCGTGGGAAGAGGGCCTCCCGGAGCAGATGCGGGTGCGGCGGGAGAAGCGGGCCCGGATGCTCGCCGAGGGTGTGCAGCCGTATCCGGTCGGCTATCCGCGTACCGCCACCCTGGCCGAGGTGCGCGAGAAGTACGGCCACCTACCCATCGACACCGCGAGCGGGGATACCGTCTCGGTCACCGGTCGGGTCATCTTCATCAGGAACACCGGGAAGCTCTGCTTCGCCACCCTCCGCGAGGGCGACGGCACCGAGCTGCAGGCGATGCTCTCCCTGGACCGGGTCGGCGCCGAGCGGCTGGAGGCGTGGAAGCGGCTGGTGGACATCGGCGATCACGTCGGCGTCACCGGGGAGGTGATCACGAGCCGGCGGGGCGAGCTGTCCGTGCTCGCGGAATCGTGGCAGATGACCGCCAAGGCGTTGCGCCCACTGCCGGTGGCGCACCGGCCGATGAGCGAAGAGGCCCGGGTCCGCCAGCGTTATGTGGACCTGATTGTGCGCCCGCAGGCCCGGCAGACCGTGCGTACCCGGGCCGCCGTGGTACGCAGCCTGCGGGATTCCCTGCACCGGCGCGGCTTTATCGAGGTGGAGACGCCGATGCTGCAGTTGCTGCACGGCGGCGCGGCGGCGCGTCCGTTCGTGACACACAGCAACGCATTGGACACAGATCTATATCTACGAATCGCACCCGAGCTTTTTCTCAAGCGCGCCGTCGTCGGCGGGATCGAACAGGTCTTCGAGATCAACCGGAATTTCCGGAATGAGGGGTCGGACTCCACGCACTCGCCCGAGTTCGCGATGCTGGAAACCTACCAGGCGTATGGGAACTACGACACGATGGCGGTGTTGACCCGCGAACTGGTGCAGGAGGCGGCCCTGGCGGCGTGCGGCTCGCATACCGTCCGCCATGTCGACGGCACAGAGCTCGACCTCGGCGGGGAGTGGCGCCAGGTCACCCTTTACGGCGCGCTCTCCGACGCCCTCGGCGAGGAGGTCACCGTCAGTACTCCGATGGCCGTCCTGCAGCGGTACGCGGACAAGCACGCGCTGGCGGTCGATCCGAAGTGGGGCCCCGGCAAGCTGGCCGAGGAACTGTTCGAGGAGCTGGTGGTGCCGGGCCTGGTCGAGCCGACATTCGTGCGCGACTATCCCGAGGAGACCAGCCCGCTGACCCGGGGGCACCGCAGCCAACCGGGGCTGGCCGAGAAGTGGGACCTCTACGTGCTCGGCGTCGAGCTGGCCACGGCCTACTCCGAGCTGGTCGACCCGGTTGTGCAGCGGGAGCGGCTGGTGGCGCAGGCACAGCAGGCCGCCCGCGGCGACGACGAGGCCATGCGGCTGGATGAGGACTTCCTGCGCGCCATGGAGTACGGAATGCCACCGGCCGGCGGGATGGGAATGGGAATCGATCGGCTGCTGATGGCGCTGACTGGGCTCGGTATTCGCGAGACCATCCTCTTCCCCTTGGTTCGTCCGGAGAGCTGACCGCGCCCCGTCGTTTGCCACCGGGGCGCCCGGTCTCGCCGCTGTGACAGGACTGGCGGGCGAAACTTCGCTGGTAGTTTTCGCCGTTCTATTGACGCCATGCGCAGGATCCGGGCTATTGTTTTGGGCAATGGCGGTACAGCCTGCGCGAAAGGATAACGGCCCGTGGCCAAGCAGATCATTCACAAGCTCGTTGACGACCTGGATGGCGGTGACGCCGACGAGACGGTGAAGTTCGCGCTCGACGGCATTCAGTACGAGATCGACCTCTCGAAGAAGAACGCCGATAAATTGCGCGAGCTATTCGCTCCGTACGTGAACGCAGGTACGAAGATCGGACGGGGCGGCGTCGTGGTCGGCGGCCGGGCGGCAGCGGCTCGGAGCCGGGGCGGGGCGGCGGCGGACCGCGAGCAGAACCGGGCGATCCGGAACTGGGCCAAGCGTGAGGGCAAGAACATCTCCGACCGCGGGCGCATCCCGCAGGAGATCGTCGACGAGTACCACGCCAGGGCCGGCCGCTGACCTGGCCTCGCCCTATACCACGCCGAGGGGCCCCCCCCCCCCCGGCGGCGGGCCCCCCCCCGGGGTGTGGGGCAAA
>JADGHA010000183.1 GCA_019689695.1 Micromonosporaceae bacterium
TTGCCGGCTCGTTGTCGTATCCGCTGCCGGCCCGGCAGAGGCGTCGGACCCGTCCCGCAGTCTAGGCTCGACGTGTGGGGCGTGACGTGTGCGGCGAGGCGGCGATGGCATGACGGTCTGGCGGATCATGGGGACCGAGGTCGAGTACGGCATCTCGGTGCCCGGACAACCGGCGGCGAACCCGATGGTCACCTCCTCCCAGGTGGTCAACGCGTACGGCGCCCGTCCGGAGCTGACCCGCGGTGGGCGGGCGCGCTGGGACTACGAGGAGGAATCGCCGCTACGCGACGCGCGCGGCTTCACCTACTCCGGGGCCGCCTACGACCCTGCCGAGGCGCTGGCCGACGAGGACCTCGGCCTGGCCAATGTGATCCTCACCAACGGTGCCCGGCTCTACGTGGACCACGCCCACCCGGAGTACTCCACGCCCGAGGTGACCAACCCCCGTGACCTGGTCCGATGGGACAAGGCGGGGGAGCGGGTGATGGCGGAGGCGGCCCGGCGGGCGGCGACGATCCCGGGCAGCCACCAGATCCACCTGTACAAGAACAACACCGACAACAAGGGCGCCAGCTACGGCTCCCACGAGAACTACCTGATGCGCCGGCAGACGCCGTTCGCCGACATCGTGACCCACCTCACGCCGTTCTTCGTCACCCGGCAGATCGTCTGCGGGGCCGGCCGGGTGGGCATCGGCCAGGACGGCGCCCAGCCCGGCTTCCAGCTCTCCCAGCGGGCCGACTTCTTCGAGGTCGAGGTCGGGCTGGAGACCACCCTCAAGCGGC
Source organism: Micromonosporaceae bacterium (assembly GCA_019689695.1). Taxonomy (GTDB): domain Bacteria; phylum Actinomycetota; class Actinomycetes; order Mycobacteriales; family Micromonosporaceae; genus JADGHA01. Next base: position 786 of record JADGHA010000183.1, read on the forward strand.
CGATCATCAACACCCGGGACGAGCCGCACGCGGACGCCGACAAGTACCGCCGGCTGCACGTGATCATCGGCGACGCCAACCTGTCGGAGATCTCGACCTACCTCAAGGTGGGCACCACCGCGCTCGTGCTGTCGATGATCGAGGAGAAGGTGCTCACCCCCGACCTGAGCATTGCCGACCCGGTCACCGAGCTCAAGGCGGTCAGCCACGACCCCGGGCTGACCCACCTCATGCGGCTGCGCGACGGGCGCAAGCTCACCGCGCTGGACCTGCAGTGGGCCTACTACGAGCGGGCTCGCTCCTTTGTGGACTCCCGGTACGGCGACGATGTGGACGAGGTCACCGCGGACGTGCTGGACCGCTGGGAGAGCGTGCTGGACCGGCTCGGCCGCGACCCGATGCTGTGCGCCCAGGAGCTGGACTGGGTGGCCAAGCTGCGGCTGCTGGAGGGCTACCGGGAGCGGGAGAAGCTGGGCTGGGCGTCGCCGAAGCTGCAGCTGGTCGACCTGCAGTACGCCGACGTGCGCCCGGAGAAGGGCCTTTACCACCGGCTGGTGGCGCGCGGCGCCATGCGCACCCTGTTCGACCCCGCGGAGACCCAGTCGGCGATGGTGGAGCCGCCGGAGGACACCCGGGCCTACTTCCGCGGCCGGTGCCTGGCCCAGTACGCCTCCGAGGTGGTCGCCGCCAGCTGGGACTCAGTCATCTTCGACGTGGGCCGGGAGTCCCTGGTCCGGGTGCCGATGATGGAGCCGGAGCGCGGCACCAAGAAGCACGTGGGTGAGCTGTTCGACCGGTGCCCGAGTGCGAAGGACCTGCTGGAGGCGATCACGGCCGGGTGACCGTGGTGGCGCGGTGCGGTCAAGCCGTCCGCCCGTCGCACCGGCGAGGTAGGTTTTCAGCAACCGATGCTGGAGGAGGCAGGCATGGCTACCCGCGACACCGGAGGTCAGTCGCAGTCCGGCAGGTCCCGCCGGGATGCGGAGATCGACGAGGCGCCGGCGCCGGAGGTGAGTGCCGAGGTCGCCGAGCGGCACGAGAAGATCAGCGAGGACGTGGACGACCTGCTCGACGAGATCGACTCCGTCCTCGAAGAGAACGCCGAGGAGTTCGTGAGGGGATACGTCCAGAAAGGTGGACAATAAGCAGTATTGTCCGGATATCCCCCGACGGCTGCGGATCTCTTCACTGGCGACGCCACAGGTGGCGAGGCCGGGTCTCCGAGCCGCGCAACAGCGATCCCCGGCGCATCGTTGGGGTGTGCGGGAGCTCCACCACGGCGTCGAGTATCTTTCCAGCGCGATCACATATCTGAGGGGAGCTACGTGCCAGCGGGTCTTGGTCCATCCTGGGGTCTGCCGGCGGTATTCACCGCGCCGGCGACGTCGTCCTTCACGGAGTTCCTGAGCATGGCCGCGCCCGAGCTGCTGCCCGGGCGGCGCCCGCTGCCGCCGGGCGTGGCGGCCGGCGAGCTCGCGCCGCACGGCACCACCATCGTGGCGATCGTCAGCGCCGAGGGCGTGGTGATGGCCGGCGACCGGCGGGCCACCATGGGCAACCTGATCGCCAACCGCGACGTCGAGAAGGTGTACCGCGCCGACGAGTACTCGCTGGTCGGCATGGCGGGCACGGCCGGCGTGGGGCTGGAGCTGGTCAAGCTGTTCCAGGTGGAGCTGGAGCACTACGAGAAGATCGAGGGCACCATGCTCTCGCTCGACGGCAAGGCCAACCGGCTCGCCACGATGACCCGCAACAACCTCGGTGCCGCGCTGCAGGGGCTCGCCGCGATCCCGCTGTTCGCCGGATTCGACCTGGCCGCGCCGAGCCCGGACAAGGCCGGGCGGATCTTCAGCTTCGACGTGGCCGGCGGCATCTACGAGGAGGACGGGTACCACGCGCTCGGTTCGGGCTCGCTGTTCGCCAAGTCGGCGCTGAAGAAGCGGTACCGCCCGGGGATGAGCACCGACGAGGTGATCCGGCTGGCGGTGGAGGCGCTGTACGACGCCGCGGACGAGGACACCGCCACCGGTGGCCCGGACGTGACCCGCAAGATCTACCCGGTCGTGATGACCGCGACCGCCGAAGGCGCCCGCCGGTTGACCGACGAGGAGAGCGCACAGGTGGCCGAGGCCGTGGTCGCCGGGCGAATGGAGAACCCGGGCGGCTGACCCCGGCCACCCGCGAGAAGACCTCGTCAGCCGACCCAGCCGAAGGAGAACCAGCCGCCGTGGCCATGCAGTTCTACGCCTCGCCCGAGCAGATGATGCGGGACCGGTCGGAGTATGCCCGCAAGAACATCGCCCGCGGTCGCAACACGATCGTCCTGACCTACTCCGGCGGGGTCCTGTTCGTCGCCGAGAACCTGTCGAAGTCGCTGCACAAGATCGGCGAGATCTACGACCGGATCGGCTTCGCCGCGGTCGGCCGCTACAACGAGTTCGAGAACCTCCGCCGGGCCGGGGTGCGGATGGCGGACATGAACGGCTACAGCTACGACCGGCGCGACGTCACCGCGCTGCTGCTGGCCCAGGCGTACGCGCAGGTGGTCGGCGCGATCTTCACCGAGCAGACCAAGCCGTTCGAGGTGGAGATCTGCGTGGCCCAGGTGAACCAGCGGCCGGAGCAGGACGAGCTGTACCGGATCACCTACGATGGCTCGGTCACCGACGAGCCGGGCGTGCTCGCCATGGGCGGCCAGTCCGACTCGATCTCCGGCGGGCTGCGCGAGCGGCACCGGCCGGACCTGCCGCTGGAGGGTGCGCTGCGGCTGGCCGTGGACGCGTTGCAGAGCATCGGTGGGGAGGGCGGCCAGCCGCGCACCCTCTCCGCCGACCAGCTGGAGGTCGCGGTGCTCGACCGCGCGCGGACCGGCCGGACCTTCCGCCGCATCGTCGGCGCCGCGCTGACTTCGCTGCTGGCGGCGCGGCCGGCCGCGGAGGCTCCCACCACTGACCAGGGCACCGGAGAGGCGCCGGGTGAGACCCCTGGGGCTACTTCACCCTCGCCGCCCGCGTCCTGACCGGGCGGGTGCCGGGCGCGGTCAGCAGCGGCCGGGTAGCAGGGGCTTGACCAGCCGCCAGTAGGCGCTGGCAACCACGTTGTAGAGGCCGATACCGGGCGGGGCCGCCACGTTCGTGGGGTCGAAACGGGCCGTCATCAAACCGGCCACCTGTCGGTCCGCGACCGTACGCGCGGCCTGCAGCAGGCGCCGGCGCTCGCGCAGCCAGCCACGGTTGTGCCACAGCCAGGCCCAGCCGCGCAGCTTGGGACGAAGCCAGCCGCCGGCCAGCGCGGCGGCGAGCATCGCCACTTCGGTCAGCGCCAGCATGGGGGCGAGCAGCACCAGGGTACGGGCCTGGTAGGTGGTCAGTAGGGTGATTAACCGGTTGCGCTCGACCAGGTAGTACTTGAGGTCGTTGCGGGAGAACTCGTAGTGGTGCCTGACCACCGCCTCCGGCACGTACTCCACAGTCAGGCCCTGCTGCCACATCCGCAGGCTCAGCTCGGCGTCCTCGTGGTAGGCGAAGTACTCCGGTGCGAAGCCGCCCAGCCGCTCCCACACCGAGCGGCGGACGACGAAGCAGCAGCCGCTCACCGACGCCACCCGCCGCCGTTCGGCGTACCTGCTGGCCGGCTCGCCGTTGCCGCCGGCCCACGAGAGCCCGGCGAAGTGCAGCGGATTGCCGGCCGTGTTGATCAGGTGGGGGGTGTCGGCCAGTCGGATCGAGCCCATCGCCGCGCCGCCGCCCGGCGCGGGGGCGCCGGCGGCGGGGGGGGCCCGCGCGGCCGGCGCGGCGCTCGCGTCGGAGTTGACGAAGGCCAGGTACTCACCGGTGGCCTCGGCCGCCCCGAGCTGGCAGCCGCCGGCATACCCGGTGTTCCGGTCCGGCCGCAGGACCCGTACGCCCGGCCTGCCTTTGATGTCGTCGATCGCTGGCGAGCTGGTGCCGTTGTCGACGAGGACGAGGTCGACCTCTACCCCGGTCGAGGCGAGCACCGCGTCGACGGCGTCGGCGAGCCACGGCTCCGGGCCGTAGGCGAGCATGACCGCGGTGAGTCTCATGCCACCCGCTCCAGGGAGGCGACCCGGACCGGGGTCCAGGCCCGTACGCCGCGCAGCAGCACGACGGCGACCACCAGCGAGCCGGCGGCGTAGCCCAACTCGACCCGCTGCGCCACGTCGCCCGGGCACAGCGTCGCCGCGACCAACGCCGCGGTGCCGATCACCCAGGCGAGGGCCTGGTCGCGGTGTCGACCCTGGGCCAGCACACCCTGGCCGAGCACCATCGCCCACAGGTACGCGCAGGTGCCAGCGGCCAGCCAGGCGAAGTCGGCGACGCCGAGCACGTCAGACGCGTCGAAGAGCAGCCGTACCAGCCACGGTCCGAGTGGGACGGCGACCGCGGCGCCGGCACCGCCGAGCGCGGTGACCACGGCCAGCGCGCGGCCGAGCAGCCGGCGGTAGCCGGCGGCATCGGCGGCGGCGACCGCACCGGACAGCCCAGGCAGCAGGGACGCCTGCAGCGAGCCGAAGACGAACAGTGGCACCCGGACCAGCACGAGCGCGGAGAGCAAAGCTCCGGCCACGGCGACATCCTCAGGGTCGAGCAGCCGGACGTTGATGACGGCGATGTTCACCACCACCTGGGCGAGGAGCGCGGAGACTACCAGCAGGCCCAGGCCGCGGCACAGCTCAGCCCAGCCGATCTCCGGACCGGCGCCCCGGGCCCGCAGCACCGGGCCAGCGGTCAGTAGCACCGACGCGATCGGGGCGAACACCAGGACCAGGCCGAACCAGAGGCTGGACCGGATGCCGAGGACACCTAGCGCCCCGGCCATCACGATGCGCAGTCCACCATCGACGCCCAGCTGAACGCCGTACCAGCCGAAGTCGCCGAGGCCGCCGAGGACGCCGCGGGTGACGTACCCGAGCGCGAGGCCGACCATCGCGGCGGCGAACACCCAGACCAGCGACCGGTCGCCGGCGAAGAGCCGGTCGGCGATCGGCCCGGACCCGGCCAGCAGGACCGCGAACAACGCGACCAGGATGGTGGCGGCGAGCACCGCGCCGCGGCGCAGCACCGGCCAAGCCGGCTGTCCGTGCACCCGGCGGGCGGAGACGATCCGGGCCACCTCCTGCTCGATGGGGAAGAACAGCCCCAGCCCGACGATGAAGACGAGCGACCACAGTACCGAGACCGAGGACATGCCTGCGGCGTCCAGGGTATGCCCGGCGACCGCCAGGTGGACGTACGAGGCGAGGCCGAGCACGCCCAGCCCGGCGCCGACCGCGAGGGTGCCGGGCGGCAGGACGCCGACCAGCCGGCGCATCCCCATCACCGGCGCAGCAGGGCGAGCACCAGGACGGTGAGGGCGCGGCCCAGGTAGATGGTCGCCTTGAGTGGGGAGTGGCTCGGAGTGCCGGCCAGCCGTCGGCGCATGGCCACCGGGACCTGGCGCACCCGCAGGCCACGCCGGCACGCGGTGACGACCGTCTCCACCGTATCGCCCAGATACTCGACCGGGTAGAACTCGGCGAACAGTTCGATCGCCCGCCGGTTGGCCGCCCGGAAACCGGAGGTGGTGTCGGTCAGTCGGGTGCCGGCCACCCAGGACAGCACCATCGACAGTACGGCCATCGCCCAGCGCCGGGGGCCCCGCACGCGGTAGTCGCCCTCACCGGCGAACCGGGCCCCGATCACGATGTCCGCATCGTCCAACGCGTCGAGCAGCTTGGGCACGTACCGCGGGTCGTGTTGGCCGTCCGCGTCAACCTGGACGACCACGTCGTACCCGTGGGCGCGGCCGTAGCGGTAGCCCAGCCGCATCGCCCCGCCCACGCCGAGGTTGAACGGCAGCCGGGCGACGATGGCACCGGCCTGAGCGGCGATCGCCCCGGTTGCGTCGGTCGATCCGTCGTCGACCACCAGCACGTCCGCGTGCGGCAGTTCGCCACGCACCTCGCGAACCACCTCGCCGATGCAGGCTGCCTCGTTGAGCGCCGGGATGACGATGAGCAGCTGGCGGGTCTCGGTCACGTGGGGTCACCCGCCCGGATATCGGTGTCGTGGACGGTCTGGGACATCTCGGTGCGAAGCAGCGCCAGCTCCTCGGCGATCGTACGGGTTTCCTCCTCTAGCCGGCTCACCTCCCAGCTGAGGTGCACGCAGACCAGCAGCAGGAAAACGATGCCGAGAAAGAGCACCAGGCTCACGCCGGAGGCTACCCCGAGCAGGCCGGCCACGCTGTCCAGCAACCGCGGGAACAGCGACAGAGGGATGATCAGGACGCTGACGGCGAGCCAGAGGATGGCGTACTTCTCCCGCAGCTGGCGCCGGCGCAGCAGTTCGATGATGACGAGCAGCACGACCAGTCCGGTCAGCGCGGTCACCAGAGTCAGTTTCATGGGGCGACCTCGTGGGCAGCTGGGTGGGGCCGCACGGTGGTGAGCAGGTCCGGCAGGGCCTGGTCAAGCATGTCTCGCCAGCCACGCATGGCAGGCAGGCCTGCTTGGGCCCACCGGGCGTGCCCCAGCACACTGTAGGCCGGCCGTTTCGCCGGACTAGGGTAGGCCGAACTGGTGATCGGCCGGATCCGGGCCGGATCCAGGCCGGCCCCTTCGAACACCGCGCATGCCAGGCCGTACCAGGTGGTCTCGCCGGAGGCGGTCCCATGGTACGGGCCAGGTGCGGCACGCCCGGCCCGTGCGGCCCGACCCAGTTCCACCAGGCGTTCGGCGAGGGCGTACGACCAGGTCGGCTGCCCGCGCTGGTCGTCGACGACGTCGAAGGTATCCCGTTCGCCGGCCCGGCGCAGCAAGGTGGTGACGAAATTCCGCCCGTGCTTGCCGTACAACCAGGCGGTGCGCACCACATACCCCTTCGGGTAGGCCAGCACGGCGCGCTCGCCCACGAGCTTGCTCCGCCCATACGCGTTGATCGGCGAGGTGGGTGCGTCC
>JADGHA010000184.1 GCA_019689695.1 Micromonosporaceae bacterium
GGTAATCGAGGCTCGGTCCGGTCGGCCATGTGATCGAGGTGGTCGCCGACCGCGGCCAGGTCGTGGTTACATGCGGCCGGCGGCAGATCGCCCGACATGCGGCTCACCCCCACATGCGTGGGGAGGACGGGGCCGGTCGCTGACCGCCGAACGGGACCGGCTGGCTCACCCCCACGTGCGTGGGGAGGACGGTCCGGGTTCGGCTTGTATTCTGTCAACCGGCGGCTCACCCCCACGTGCGTGGGGAGGACAGGCGCCTCGCCTGCGCAGCCAGGGTGTCGATCGGCTCACCCCCACGTGCGTGGGGAGGACGCCGGCGCACTGCTCGAACGCCTTCGGGCCGAGGGCTCACCCCCACGTGCGTGGGGAGGACTCGCGACCTGCGGTTTTGGAGGCGGTCATGCGGTTTCCGAGTTGACGCTACCATGATCGGTTCTGGTTGGGCTGCCCCGTCGGCTGCTGCGTGCGGGTCCGGGGGTTGGTGTACGGGCGGCGTCTGAGGTGGGTGGTGGACCACTCGCGGATGACTGGTGAATATTCTCGGCCGGTCGCATTGTGGGGGGATGATGGACGGCGACTGGCCTGACGGTGGGTATCCGCTGGTGGATCGGCGGCTGTGGGGCAAGTGGCGCGGGCTGCCGGCGCCGTATCCGCTGGTATGCCATCTGCTGGATGCGGGTGCCGCGGTCGAGGTGTTGTGGCGCGACGTGCTGCCGGCGTCGGCCCAGGGATCGGTGGCTCGGGGCCTCGGGGTGTCGGTGCCGGAGGCGGGCCGGCTGGTCGCCTTCTGGGCCGCCCTGCATGACATCGGGAAGATCATTCCGAATTTTCAGCTGCAGGTGGATGGTGCGTCCGCCTTGCTGCAGGGCTATTCCGGTGCCGGTGGCCGGGTTTTCTATCCGCATGATCTGGCGTCGCAGCTGTTCCTGCAGCGGGTGCTGACCGAGCTGGGCTATGCCCCGGGACTGGTGGGGGGTGCGTCGGCGGCGCGGGTGGCGCAGATCCTCGGTGGCCATCACGGCTGCTTCCACGCGGTGGAGCTCAGGCACGGTGATCCGCGGGCTGTCGTTCCGGAGCTTGGCGACGCCGGATGGGAGGAGCAGCGGCGTGCCGCGCTGGCGGCGATGCGGGCGGTGTTCGATCCGCCGCCGGCGCCGCGGGCGATCGATCTGGCGGCCGGTGCCGTCGTGTGCGGTCTGGTGGTGTTGGCGGACTGGCTGGTTAGCCAGGAGGACTTTCTGCGTGGCCGGCTCGATGACCTGCCGTCCGATTCCGGGCCGGAGGTGTTGCGGCGGCACCGGGAGCGTTCGGCCGAGCAGGTGGTGGAGCTGGTCGGCGAGGCGGGTCTGGGACGGCTGCTTCTGGCGGACGGGTCGTTCGCCGAGGAGTTCCCGGACTATCCGCCGAACACGTTGCAGCAGTCGGTGGCCGAAGGGCTGCCGCCGTTGCTGTCGGGTCCGGGTCTGCTGCTGATGATGGCTCCAATGGGGATGGGTAAAACCGAGGCCGCGTTGCATGCGGCCCGGCTGATGGGGCAGGCGGCGGGGACGGCCGGGCTGTTTGTCACGCTGCCGACGATGGCGACGGCCGACCAGATGTACGGCAGGGTCCGCGCCTACACCGAGCGGCGCACCCCGCCGGAGGTGGGGACACCGGTCACCCTGCTGCATGCGATGGCCTGGCTGAACGCCGCCTACGCCTCCGAACCGGCCGGAGGAGCGGTGCTCACCGGCGGCGGGAGCGCGCAGCGGCCGGCGGCAGGGGGAACGGTCAGCGGTGACGACGGGTGGTCGCGGACGGCGGCCACGGACTGGCTGCGGGGGCGGAAACGGCCGCTGCTGGCGCCGGCGGCGGTGGGCACGGTCGACCAGGCACTGCTGACCGTTCTGCCGGTGCAGCACAACGTGCTGCGGATGCTGGGGCTGGCCGGCAAGGTGCTGGTCGTCGACGAGGTGCACGCCTACGACGCCTACATGCAGTATCTGCTGGCCCGGCTGCTGACCTGGCTGGGGGAACTGCGGGTTCCGGTGGTGCTGCTGTCGGCGACCCTGCCGGGTGAGGTCGCCAAACGGCTCGTGTACGCCTACCTGCGTGGCTCGCGGGGCCGGCGGTTCAAGGAGTCCCGCGAGCCGATCGAGATCGCCTACCCCGGCTGGGTCTATGTGGATGCGGCCGACGGCCCGGCCGTGACCCGCTCCTTCGAGGTCGCATCCCAGCGGCTGGCGGTGGATCTCGTCGACGTGCCCACCATCTCGTCCACCGCGGACGGGACGGACGGGGCGGATGAGGCGATGCCTCCGGTTCCAGGTGGGGCCGACCGGCGGGCGGCGTTGGAGGTGCTGCTGGGGCCGGTCCTGCGTGAGGGTGGCTGCGCGATGGTCGTGTGCACCACGGTCGCCGAGGCTCAGCAGACCTACACCGCCCTGCGCCGCTGGTGCGCACGCGCGACCGGCCCGGGTCGGAGTCCGGTGCTGTACCTGCTGCACGCGCGGCTACCGGCCCGGGAGCGGGAGCGGCGCACCGCCGAGATCACCGCCGCGTTCGGCCGAAGCGATCTGGGCCGGCGGCCGACGCGGGGGGCGATCCTGGTCGCCACCCAGGTTGCCGAACAGTCGCTCAACCTGGACTTCGACCTGGTCGTCTCCGATCTGGCGCCGGTTGCGCAGCTGCTGCAACGGGCCGGCCGCTGCCACCGGCATCCCCAGGTCACCGCTGCGGCCCTGCGCCCGGCCTGGGCCGCCGCCGGCCCGAAGCTGGTGGTGCTCATCCCCCGTGACGGCGATGGCGCCCTTGACCTGCCGAAACGGTGGGCCATGGTCTACAGCCGGTCCCTGCTGCGCCGCACCTACGAGCTGCTCGCCGCGCGGCACCCGGAGCCCGTCGAGATCCCCGGCGATGTGCAGCCGATGGTCGAGGAGGTCTACGCCGAGTTCCGGGACGACATGACCGATGACGACATCGAGCGGCTCGCCGAACAGGAGGCGGCCACCGGCGTCGCCGCCGTCGTCGCGGTCAAGCCGCCCAGGCAGCTGCGGGACCTGGAAGGGCTGACCAAACGGGAGATCGACGAGGACCACGTCTCCACCCGGCTCGGCGCCGACGCGGTCCGCGCCATCTGCTGCTATGTGGACGACGACGGGACACGCTGGCTCGACCCGGCCCGAACCACACCTCTGCCCGAGCAGGGCGCCGGCCGCCACGGCCGGTTCACCACCGCCCAGATCAAGACGGTGCTCGCCGAAAGCATCCCGCTACGCGACGGCGACTGGCGGCGCCGTGACCGCGAGGTGACCGCCGCACCGCCCGCCTGGGCCGACAACCCCCACCTGCGGGACCTGGTGCTGCTGCCGCACCCACTCGACCCCGACGGCACCATCCACCCCGTCGCGGTGGGCGACCGCCTGTTCCGCCTCGACCCCACCCTCGGCCTCGTCGGCTGACGGGCAGGGCGGATTTTGTCGGTGGGGGCCGCTATGGTCGGGCCCGACCGAGATCGGGGATCTGGGTGTAGCCCGGCGAGGGTGCCGGGATGTACGGGGGAGCTGCTGGTGAGCAGACAATGGTGAACGGTCGGCGCTTTGACCTGCGGGAACGGCCGTGGATTCCAGTCCGGCGCGGATCTGAGCGGTTCGAGGTCGGTCTGCGGGAGCTGCTGGTTCGGGCGCATGAGCTGACCGATATCGACGTTCCGTTGGGGCCGGTGGCGGCTGGGCTGTGGCGGGTTCTCTACCTGCTGGCCGCGCGTGTCGGCGAGCTGGATGACGACGAGCTGTCCGTGGCCGAGTTCGACGAGCTGCGGCTGGAACTGCTGGCCGAGGGCGGCTTCGACGAGAAGCGGGTGGATGCCTATTTCGACCGGTACGCCGACCGGTTCGACCTGTTCGACGCGCAGCGGCCGTGGCTGCAGGATCCCCGGCTGGCCGAGCAGTGCCCGGCCACCTCGGGGCTGAACCAGATCGTCCTGGGCCGGCCGGCAAAGAACAGCCATGTGTGGTTCAGCCACCATCACTATGGGATGTCGATGCCGATTCCGGCGGCGGAGGGTGCCTGGCATCTGCTGGCGGCGCTGTACTACGGGCCGTCGGGCCGGTGCACGATCCGGAAGGTCAAGAGCTGTTCGGAGGGGAACACCGCCGCGGGTCCGCTGCGCAGCGGTCTGTCGTGTCATCCGATCGGGCGGACGGTGTTCGAATCGCTTGTCGCCGGCATTCCGAGCCCGGATGGTGGGGACGGTCTGCGTGGCAGCGCGCGGGATGAGGCGCCGTGGGAGGCGGACGAGCTGCCGGATCCGCTGGGTGGGCCGGTGCGGCTGCGGGGGATGGCCCGGGCGTTGACGGGCCGGTTCCAGCACGCGGTGCTGCTGGTGCCGGACGCGGCGGGTGAGCAGGTCGTGGACGCCACGCTGACCTGGGCCTGGCGGGAGAAGGCGCCGACTGACATAGACGCCTATTTGATCTATCAGACGAGCAAGAAGGGCGACCCCTACCCCCGGCCGGCGAGCGTCAGCCGGGCGTTGTGGCGGGACCTGGATGCGCTGCTGCTGAAGGGCGACAGGGACAGCCATCTGCGTCCGGGCGTCTTCAAGGGGGTCCAGTACCTGCCGCTGGATGTGGTGGGGAGCCTGCGGGTGCGGGTGTTCGGGTTCGACCAGGACGGTCAGACCCGCGACCGGCAGTTCTTCACCCAGACCACACCGCCTGTCCTGGGGTGGCTGGAAGAACGCAGGCCCGAGATCGCCGCCGCTGTCGGCTCCATCCGACATATAGCCGAGCAGGTGGGCCAAAATCTGGAGCAGGCGCTGCGTATGGCATGGCCTCACCAAGACAGCAAGAAAGGAAAGAAAGAACGAGATAAAAGAGCCGGGGTGTGGGTGGAGATCGCAGAAGGGCAGTACTGGCCCGCCGCCGAAAAGGCATTCTGGCGGCTCCTGGACCAGGTAGCACGTTCGACCGACACGGCACCTGTTGTCGACGGTGCGCCGGACGCCTTCCTGGTTCTTGCCGAGCGCATCTATGACAACATCACGAATCAGCTCAGTTCCCGGACGCATGACCGGATGATCCGGGCCTTGGTCCAGAACCGGTACCGCATCCGCGCAGGCTTTTGAAAAAGGAATCCACATGACTGCCGTGGCCAGATCCACGCCAGCGGACGCATCCGATCGGATGCCATCACGCACGATCACATCTTTCACCAGCTGGGATGTTCTGCACAGGCCGGCGCACAGGCTGGTGACGGCGGTGAACGAGACGCTGGAGCAGCCAGCGGACCGGTCGGCGTTGCGCCGCAGCCTGGGCAGGCCGCCGGGCGATCCGATGGTGCGGCCGGCGTACCGCATCGTCGCGCCGTGCCTGGATTTCCTGCCCGATCCGGATGACGGTGGGCTCTCAGTCTGGCAGCGGCGTCAGGTCGACGCGGTCGAGCGTGCCTTCTACACGGTCGCCGCGCTGATCGCCGCCCAGCCGCGGGCAGCCCGAGATGAGTATCTGGCCCGGATAGCCGCCGCCGACGGGGAGCCTTCGGTCACCGAGGACGCGGCGTCCGCCTCCCTGGTGGGGAACGGCGGTTCCAGCGGCCCGCCGCCCACCGGCGACACGCCGGCCGTGACGGCCGAGGTGCCGGACCAGCGGGAGCCGGCAGGCGGCCGGCCCGCGCTCACCAGAGGCCGGAACCTGGGCATCTGCCTGGCCGCCGCGGTCAACAGCACGCCGTCCAGGGATCGGGAGAACGCCTACCGGCGGTTGGAGGCGCGGCTGCGCCTGGTCTGCCGGCAGGATGTCGACGGGGTGCACCGTCATCTGCCCCGGCTGGTCCGCCAGCTGCGGTCCGACCAGGTCGACATCGACTGGGTGCGGCTCACGGTCGACCTAGCCCGCTGGGGCACGGACGCCGACACCGTGGCGAAGAGCTGGCTGCACAGCTTCTACCGAACAGTCGATCTTCGCCGTGCGGATGCGGCCGGCGAGACCGACACCGACACCACTGATCTTGTTTCTGGCGACTTCGAGAATGAGATGGCATGAGCACCGGCCGGTTCCTCGACATCCACCTGTTGCAGACCATCCCGTACGCGAACCTGAACCGGGACGACCTGGGCGCGCCGAAGACCGTTGTGTACGGCGGGAAGAGCCGGACGCGGGTGTCCAGCCAGTCCTGGAAGCGCGCCGTGCGCATGCAGGTCGAAACCGCGCTGGGTGATCCGGCGGTGCGGACCCGGCGGGTCGCAATCGCGGTGAAGGAACGGCTGGCCGCGCAGGGGTGGCCTGTGGAGTTGGCCGCCTACGCCGGAAAGCAGATCTTGATGTCGGCGAGTAAGGCCAGCCCCAAGAAAGAAAAGTCCGGGATCAGCATGGAGAAGGATCGCGACCAGAACGACATCTCCTCGGTGCTGCTGTACCTGCCGGCCGCCGGGCTGGACGAGCTGGCCGCGCTCGCCGCCGACCACCGCGGCGCGCTTGAGGCGGCAATGGGCAAGAAGAAGCAGCAGGCGGTGCTGCCGATCGACCAGGTCGCGGCGATCCTGTCCAGCCGCAACGGGTCGATCAACCTGTTCGGGCGGATGCTCGCCGAGCTGCCCGGCGGCAGGGTCGACGGGGCTGTGCAGGTCGCGCACGCGTTCACCGTGCACGGCACCGACCCGGAGGTGGACTTCTTCACCGCGGTCGACGACATCCCCTCCCCGGATGACGCGGGCAGCGGGCACATGAACGCGGGTGAGTTCTCCGCCGGGGTGTTCTACCGGTACGCGAGCGTGGACCTGGCCGGGCTGGTCGCCAACCTCGACGGCGACGCGCCGATGGCGGCCGAGCTGACCGGGCAGTTCCTGTGGGGGTTCGTCTCCGCGCTGCCGAGCGGCAAGCAGCGTGCCACCGCCCCGAACACCCTGCCCGAGCTGGTGTATGTGGCGGTGCGGGCGGACCGGCCGATCTCGCTGGCCGCGGCGTTCGAGCGGCCCGTGCATGCCGGGCTGGAGGGCGGCTACGGCGAGCCGGCCCGCGACGAGCTCAACCGGTACGCCGTTGGCCTGCACCGGGTCTGGGGAACCGGCGACATCGTCCTGCACGGCCACGCCAGCATGGACGGCAAGCCCCGCACCGACGGGCTCGGCGACACCTACGACTCCTACCGGCAGCTGGTGGATGCGGCCGTGGCCGCCGCCTACCCGTCCGCCCGGCCCGCGGAGTCGGCGTGAGCGGACTCGTCCTGCGCCTGGCCGGACCGTTGCAGTCGTGGGGAGAACGCGCCGCCTTCGCCGAACGCGACACCGCCGCCTTCCCCACCCGCTCCGGCCTGATCGGCCTGTTCGCCTCCGCCATGGGTCTGGACCGGCACGCCCCGCAGGACCGGTTCACCGACCTGCGTCTGACCATCCGGGTGGACGCGCCCGGGATCGTGCTGACCGACTTCCACACCGTCGGCGGCGGGCTCCCCCCATCCCGGACGGTGCCGACCGCCGAAGGCAAACACCGCTCCGGTGCCACCGGGACGATGGTAACCCGGCGCCGCTACCTGTCCGATGCGGTGTTCACCGTCGCCGTGACCGGCCCCGACCCGCTCGTCGACGAGCTCGGCGCCCGGCTGGCCCGGCCACGCTGGCAGCCCTACCTCGGCCGGCGCTCCTGCCCGCCGGACGAGCCGTTCCTGCTGCGCCGCCACACCGACGACCCCGACGGCGACCTGCGCCACCGGGTGCCACTGCCCACC
>JADGHA010000185.1 GCA_019689695.1 Micromonosporaceae bacterium
CCTCCGCCCAGCCTGCGCCCGGCGCCGGACCGTACCGTCGGTCCGGCGGAGCCGGTCACGGTCACCGGCACCGTCGAGGAAGGGGTGGAGCCCGGCTGCCTGGTGCTGGACGGCTACCTGCTGCTCGGCGGGCGCGACCGTGGGATACGGGCCGGCGCGAAGGTGATTGTCACCGGGCGGATCCAGCGCGACCTGGTGACCACGTGCCAGCAGGGCACGCCGCTGCGGGTGGAGACCGTCCGGCCCGGCTAGGTCGACGGACGGGTCAGGCAGCGCGTGCCGCCGGCGCACCGGTGTCGCCGCGGTCCGAGGCGGGCTCGGCCCGTTCCGACGAGGAGGCCTGCTCGAAGCGGACCCGGTAGCGCGGTGTGTCCGGCTGGCGGTCCGAGCGGGGATCGCCGGTGTCCAGGCCAGGGCGCAGCATGGCCAGGATGACCAGGTAGCCGGCGAGCACCAGCCCGTGGCTGATCAGGCGCACCGGCTCCACCCGGCCGCTGACCAGGTCCGCCACGCTGAGCAGGGTGAGCACCGCGATGAACGCGGTCAGCGTGGGCACCAGCCCGCCCGGGCGGGTGCGGCGCAGGGCGATCCACAGGAAGCCGGCGCCGATCGCCACGTTCCACGCCGCCGACTCGTGCCAGAGGTGGTCGGGGGTGGCGCCGTCGGCCGAGGTGCCGTGCAGGTGCCCGATGTCCCCGCCGGTGGCCAGCACCTGAGCCAGGGCGAGCAGGAGCTGGACCACACCGAGCGCGCCGAGCACGGCCCGCAAAGTCGGCGCGAGGCGGGACCGCCGGGGCGCGGCGGCCAGGATGGTGGCCAGCGCGTGCGGGTCGAGCGGAGCGAGGTCCGCACGCGCCAGGCCGGTGCGCGCCAGCCGGGTGACCCGTGCCGCGCCGTCCAGCCAGCTCCGGCACGCCGGGCAGCTCTCCAGGTGCGCGTCCACCTCCGCGCTGCCCGGGTCCTCGCCGTCCAGCTGCGCCGACAGTGCTTCGCGGGCGGCCTCACACCTCATCGCCCCGCCTGACCTCCTCCAGTGCCGCACCCAATGCCCAGGTAGTCGCTTAGGGGGCCGGGCCAGTTCCCACCAGGGGTGTGTACCGGCCGAAAGATTGCCGGCTACTGTTGCCGCGTGACCGACCTAGCCGTCGCTTTTGCGCAGAGCGCGGGTCATCCCTCCGGCCGGCAGGGCCGGCGGGCGGATGGTGCCGCATGACCTCCGGCGTCTCCGACGACCAGGTCACCCGCTGGGCGCTGGCCGCCAAGGCCGGTGACCGCGCCGCCGCCGAGGCTTTCATCCGGGCCACCCAGCACGACGTCCGGCGGATGCTCGCCCACCTGGCCGGCCCGGCCGAGGCCGACGACCTGGCCCAGGAGACCTTCCTGCGGGCGATGCGCAGCCTGCCCGGCTTCGCCGGCCGCTCCTCGGCCCGGACCTGGCTGCTGTCGATCGCCCGGCGGGTCGCGGTGGACCAGGTCCGCTCGGCGGTACGCCGGCCGCGTACCGCCCCCCTGGAGGAGTGGACCGGCCAGGCCGGCCGGTTCGAGGACGGCGTCCTGCTGCGCCGGCTGATCGAGGCGCTGCCGGCGGACCGGCGGGAAGCATTCGTGGCCACCCAGGTGCTGGGGCTCAGCTACGCGGAGGCGGCGCAGGTGTGCGACTGCCCGGTCGGCACCATCCGGTCCCGGGTGGCGCGCGCCCGGGACGAGCTGGTGGCCGCTTTGAGTGTGCTCGAAAGGCGAGCGAGCTAGCGTCGGTTGGGTGACACAGACACCACCCGCCGGCCTGCCCACCACCCTCGGCGAGCTGCGCGCCGCCGGCTACCAGTACCGCACCGTCAAGCAGGAGCTGCGCGACAACCTGCTGGCCCGGATGCGGGAGGGCAAGCCACGGTTCCCCGGCATCATCGGGTACGACGAGACGGTACTGCCCGAGGTGGAGCGGGCGCTGCTCGCGGGACACGACATGGTGCTGCTCGGCGAGCGCGGCCAGGGCAAGACCCGGGTGATCCGGTCGCTGGTATCGCTGCTGGACGAGTGGACGCCGGTGATCGCCGGCTCCGAGCTCAACGAGCACCCGCTGCACCCGATCAGCCCAGCCTCCCGCCGGCTGGTGGCGGCCGAGGGCGACGCGCTGCGGGTGGCCTGGCTGCACCGCTCGATGCGGTACGGCGAGAAGCTGGCCACCCCGGACACCAGCGTCGGCGACCTGATCGGCGACGTGGACCCGATCCGGGTCGCCCAGGGCCGCACCCTCGGCGACCCGGAGACCATCCACTTCGGACTGGTACCGCGGACCAACCGGGGCATCTTCGCCGTGAACGAGCTGCCCGACCTGGCCGAGCGGATCCAGGTCTCGCTGCTGAACGTGCTGGAGGAGCGGGACATCCAGATACGCGGCTACCAGCTGCGGCTGCCGCTGGACATCCTGCTGGTGGCCAGCGCCAACCCGGAGGACTACACCAACCGGGGCCGGATCATCACGCCGCTCAAGGACCGGTTCGGCGCGGAGATCCGTACCCACTACCCGCTCGACCTCGAGCTGGAGATGGACCTGATCCGGCAGGAGGCGCAGCTGGTCGCCGAGGTGCCCGAGCACGTGCTGGAGGTGGTCGCCCGGTTCGCCCGCGCAGTGCGCGAGTCGCCGTCGGTGGACGCCCGCTCCGGCGTCTCCGCCCGGTTCGGCATCGCCGCCGCGGAGACGGTCGCCGCCGCCGCGCTGCGCCGGGCCGGCCTCCTCGGCGAGGACCTCCCCGTTGCCCGGGTCGGCGACACGGTCTCCGTGACCAGCACCCTGCGCGGAAAGGTGGAGTTCGAAAGCGGCGAGGAGGGCCGGGAGATCGAGGTGCTCGCCCACCTGCTGCGCACCGCGGTGGCGGACACCTTCCGGGCCCGGCTGGCCGGGCTGGACCTGTCCGGCTTCACCGCCCTGGTGGCCGACGGGCAGGTGGTGGAGACCGGCGAGCTGGTGAGCGCGGACGAGCTGCTCCGCCAGGTGGGCACCGTCTCCGGGCTGGCCAAGGTGCTGGAACGGCTGGGCCTGGGCGACGCGCCCACCCGCGGCGAGGCGGCCGCCGGCGTGGAGTTCGCCCTGGAAGGGCTGTACCTCACCCGCCGGCTGTCCAAAGAGGTCACCGAGGACGGGCGTACCGTCTATGGCCGGTAGCCGCTTCCGGTACGGGCAGTGGCGCGGCGGGCCCGACCCGCTCGCCCCGCCGTACGACGTGCGCGCCGCGGTCGACCAGGTCGGCGCGGAGGTGCTCAGCGGCGGCAGCCTGCGCGAGGCGCTGCGCAACCTGCTGCGCCGCGGCCCGGACGGCGGCCGCGGGCTGGACGACCTGGCCGCGCGGGCGCGACGGCTGCGCCGGGAGGCGATGCGCCGGGGCAACCTCGACGGTGCGGTGACCCGCGCCCAGGCGCTGCTGGACCAGGCGCTCGCGGCCGAGCGCGAGGAACTGTCCCGCCGAGACGACGACGCGGCCCGGTTCGCCGAGGCGATGCTGGACAACCTGCCGCGCTCGACGGCCCGGGCGGTACAGGAGCTCGCCGGCTACGACTGGGCCAGCGACCAGGCCCGGCGGACCTACCAGCAGATTCTCGACGGGCTGCGCCAGGAGGTGCTGGAGCAGCGGTTCGCCGGCATCCGCGACGCGCTGCGCGGCGCGGCCACACCCGCGGCCAACCAGCGGCTCACCGAGATGCTGCACGACCTCAACGACCTGCTCTCCCGGCACGCCCGCGGCGAGGACACCGCGGACGCGTTCGCCGAGTTCATGGACCGGCACGGGGAGTTCTTCCCGGAGAAGCCGGGCTCGGTCGACGAGCTGGTCGACGCGCTGGCCCGGCGGGCCGCGGCCGGCGAGCGGCTGATGCGCTCCCTGTCGCCGCGGCAGCAGGAGGAGCTGGCGGGGCTGATGGCCCAGGCGCTGGGCGACGGTCGGCTGGCCAGCGAGCTGGCCGCGCTCACCGACAACCTGCGGGCGCTGCGGCCGAACCTGCCGTGGCAGCGGCGGGAGCGGGTGCGCGGTGAGGAGGACCTCGGCTACGGCGAGGCGGCCGGCGCACTGGAGGAGATCGGCGAGCTGGACGCGCTGCTCGACCAGCTCGGCCAGGAGCACCCCGGGGCCACATTGGACGATGTGGACGTCGAGGCGGTGGAGCGGCAGCTGGGCCGCGGTGCCGCCGACGACGTGCGCCGGCTGCGGGAGCTGGAGCGCGAGCTGCGCCGCCAGGGCTGGGTGACCGGTGGCCCGGACGGGCTGACGCTGAGCCCGAAGGCGCTGCGCCGGCTCGGTAGCACCGCGCTGCGGCAGGTCTTCGCACACCTGGAGGCCGGCCGGCGCGGCCAGCACGACCTGCGCGACGCGGGCGCCGCCGGCGAGCTGACCGGCGCCTCGCGGCGCTGGACGTTCGGCGACGAGCAGCCGCTGGACGTGGTGCGCACGATCGGCAACGCGGTCCGCCGCGCCGGGCCGCGCACGCCGGTCCGGCTGGCGGTCGACGACTTCGAGGTGGTGGAGACCGAGCGCCGGGTCTCCGCGGCGGTGGCGCTCTGCGTGGACCTGTCCTTCTCGATGATCGCCGAGGGCCGTTGGGGCCCGATGAAGCAGACCGCGCTCGCCCTCTCCCACCTGGTGGCCACCAGGTTCCCGCAGGACGCCCTGCAGATTATCGGCTTCGGCCGGTACGCCATGCCGCTGTCCCAGCTCGAGCTGGCTGCCGTCGAGCCGGACCTGGTGCAGGGGACCAACCTGCAGCACGCCTTGCGGCTGGCCGGCCGGCACCTGCGCCGGCACCCCGAGTCGGAGCCGGTGATCATGGTGGTCACCGACGGTGAGCCCACCGCGCACCTGCTCGACGACGGGGAGGCGGTGTTCGCCTGGCCGACCACGGCCGAGACGGTCCACGCCACGGTCGCCGAGGTGGACCAGCTGACCCGGTACGGGGCCATCCTCAACATGTTCATGCTCGGCGAGGACCCGGGCCTGCGCCGCTTCGTGGACGCGGTGGCGCGTCGCAGCGGCGGCCGGGTCTTCACCCCGGAGGCGGAGGAGCTCGGCCGGTACGTGGTGGCCGACTACCTCCGGGCCCGCCGCGGCCGACGCTAGCCCAATCAATTACGCCGAACGGACATATTCCGCGAACCGATCCGGCACCATGAAGGGTGCAGGGGCCTTGGAATGTTCGAGGTGGCGAGATGACACGGAATCCGCGCCCCTGGATCGCGGGGGCGGCACTGCTGGCGGCCGGAGTGCTGGGGATCACGCTGAGCGGCGGCGCGCCGCACACGTCCCGGCTGGGTGGAGCCATGGGAGACCTGGGCAGCCAGGCGCGTCCGGAGCACGTGAGCGAACCGCCCGCGCTGACCATCACGCCGGCGGCGAACGCCAAGAACCTTCCGATCAGTACCGAGATCGGCACGAACGTCAGCCGAGGGAAGATCACCTCGGTCGTCCTGCGCGAGCAGGGCGGCGGCCCGGTGGCCGGGGCGATGCGCCCGGACGGCACCGGCTGGCTGCCCAGCACGCCGCTCAAGTACGGCAAGACCTACACCGCGGCGGTGACCGCGACCGGGCCGGACGGCCAGACGATCACCCGCGGCACGACCTTCACCACCCGGAAGTCCGCCGGCGGGCAGGTCGACACCACCCTCTACATGCGTGACGGTGGCGTGTACGGCGTGGCCATGCCGGTGGCGATCCAGTTCGACCCGGAGATCCCGCCATCGGCCCGTGCGGCGGTGCAGCGGCGGCTCTTCGTCACCAGTACGCCGGCCCAGCCCGGCGCGTGGCGCTGGTTCACCGGCCGCCAGATCATCTACCGGCCGGCCAACTACTGGAAGCCCGGCACCAAGCTGACCGTGCGCGCCGCGTTGAAGGGAGTGCCGCTGGGCAACGGCAAGTTCGGCGACGAGGACCACTTCGCCCGGGCCACCATCGGCAGCGACTTCCAGATGCAGGTGGACAACCGGACCAAGACCCTGTCGGCGTACGCCAACGGCCGGCTGCTCAAGCGGATGCCGGTGAGCCTGGGCAAGCCGAGCACGCCCTCGTCCAGCGGGACCATGGTGGTCATGACGCGGGAAGACTCGACGGTCTTCGACACCTTCGCCGAGCTGGGCGCGGCCGGCTACCGGGTGACCGTGCAGTGGGCCGAGCGGCTCACCTGGGGCGGCGAGTTCATCCACTCCGCTCCGTGGTCGGTCTGGGACCAGGGGCACAGGAACGTCTCACACGGATGCATCAACGTCTCACCCAGCAACGCCAAGTGGATCTACGACCACGTGAAGATCGGCGATCCGGTGACGGTACGCGGCACAGAGCACAAGCTCGACCCGGGTAACGGCTGGACCGCGTGGAACATGAGCTGGACGGAGTTCCTGAGGGGCGCCGTCCGGTAGCGGACAGTAATTGGCATCGGGCCGGGAGGCGGCGACCCTGCCCACTGAGGCACGATGGGTGCATGCGGGCACATGGGTACCGGACCGTCAAGCGAAGCGGGAAGGTCCTCGCGCTGGTCGCGGCCGCCGCCGCCCTCGCACTCGCCGGGTGCTCCAGCGGCAAGCCCGACTCGAGCTGGCACGGCGGCGGGAGCGCCAGCCCGACGCAGAACGACTCCAAGGCGGTCGCCAAGATCCTCGAGCCGGCGAGCGGCGCCACCGACGTCCCGGCGGCCGCCGAGATCAAATTCTCCGCGGAGCATGCGGTCAGCTCGACGTTCGAGCTGAAGGACGCGGACGGCGACGTGGTCGAGGGCAAGCTCAGGGACGACAAGTCGAGCTGGGTGCCGGCCACGGCGCTGGAGTACGGCACCCAGTACACCGCGACCCTGACCGCAACCGACGCCGACGGCAAGGAGGCGACGGCGACCAGCACCTTCACCACCATGGCCAAGCCCGCCAAGACGGTGCGGGTGATGAGCTTCCTCGGCGACAACGCGGTGGTCGGGGTGGCCATGCCGCTGATCGTCCGGTTCTCCCGGCCCATCCCCGAGAGCAAGCGGGCCGACGTGCAGCGGCGGCTGTTCGTCACCAGCGACCCGCCGCAGGAGGGCATCTGGCACTGGGTCAGCCCGACCGAGGTGCGCTACCGCACCAAGACGTACTGGCGGCCGGGCACCAAGATCTCGTACCGGCTGGCCACCGGCGGCCTACCGATGGGCGACGGCTACTACGGCCGGTCGGACGTGACGGTCGTCGCCTCGGTCGGCCGGGCGCTGTCGCTGACCGTGGACAACAAGACCAAGATGATGACCGTCGTCCGGGACGGCAAGGTACTGCGCAAGATCCCGGTGAGCCTGGGCAAGGCGAAGACCCCGTCGTCCAGCGGCACCATGGTGATCATCGAGAAGCTGCGCAAGACGGTCTTCGACACCTACGACGAGCTGGGGCCGGTCGAGGGCTACCGGACCGACATCGAGTACGCCCAGCGGCTGACCTGGGGTGGTGAGTACATCCACGCCGCGCCCTGGTCGGAGGGCGTGCAGGGGCGGACCAACGTCTCGCACGGCTGCGTGAACATCTCGATGGCCAACGCGAAGTGGCTGTTCGGCATCACCATGATGGGCGACCCGGTGGTGGTGAAGGGCACCGAGCGCAAGCTGGAGAACGGCAACGGCTGGACCGACTGGAACGTGCCCTGGTCGGAGTATGTCAAGGGCAGCGCCATCCCGTACCAGCCGGCGGCCTAGGCCGGCGGG
>JADGHA010000186.1 GCA_019689695.1 Micromonosporaceae bacterium
TATCCAGGCCTATGCCCTTCGGGATGCCCTGGAGGGTTGCCTCGAGCCTGCTACGCACCTTCTGGAGTGCGTAGTAGGCCCGTAGGGTGATTCGGTTAACATGGAGGAGGACGGGCGCTAGGAGGTCGGCGTCGCTGATCCGGTCGCCCTCGCCACCAGCTTGATACGTGTCGTAGCCCGGATATGCCCACGTCCCGTTTCGGCCGGTCAAATAGTCCTCGGCCCAGCTGAGCGCTTGCTGCAAGGGCACACGCACCCCACCGACCCGTACGTCGTTCACAGGGTCTGCCCTCCCACCTCTCAGTGAAGCTGCCTTGGCAAGGCCTCCGACTGGCTTCGACTGCTTTGGCAGAGATACCTTGCCACGCCTCGGCGCGTACTGCTCTGACAGATTGCCGACAGGGCCCGCACATACGATCTAACAGCTGCCCTACCAACCGAGTCGATGGGCCGGGTTCGTCATGTAGTGTCAACGATATCGGGAAATCGCTCAGGCACGGACTTGGTGATCGTGATTTGTCAACGTCCGTCAATGAGCTAGCAGGGCGCAGCGGTGGAGTAGGTCGCGGTTGGCCGCGAGTATGCATCGCGCCCTGGGCAATGGGCTTGTCGAGATGGTGGTTGTGCCCGGCGACAGGTTCCGCCACGCCGATACCCGCGGCCCGGCACGACAGTGAGCGCCCCGGCGCGGCCTATCGTGCACCCGTTCGACTTTCCCGCGGTGGCCGGCGCAGTCGCTGTCGACGTCGGTCGAGCAGATGCGGATCGATGCGGACCTGGTAATCGTGCTCATCGGTGGCGGCGGTTTGGTGGCTGGGATGCTGGCGTGGCTGAGCACCGCACGTACTATGTCGTGGGCGCGCAGCCTTCGCGGGGCGCGCCGAGCATTCACGCCGCGCTCGGCGGCGGCACTCCGGTGCCGGTGCCGCTGCCCACCTTAGGTCCGTTCGTCGACGGTGCGGTGGTGTTCCGTGTTGGTGGCGATATGGCACGTGGTCACGCGCGACCTGCTCGACGAACTGGTGCCGGCGCCCGAGGGCGCCATCTGCGCGGAGATCGTGGACCCCTGCCAGAGCGACGGCATCATCCGAACCGGCTGGGGCGCTGGCATGCGCCGCGCTTCGCATGCCGTTGCGGCGTGCCCCGCACCCGTCGACTGGGGCTGTCCGAAGTACAATGACATCCACCAATACAGCGACATCCTCGACCTGGCCAGCCGGTACGTCGAGAGCCCCGTGGATCACCCGGTGATGGCGGCGGGTGGGTAACAGGCCTCGCCCGCATGTGCGGACCGGGGACCATCGTCTGTGGCTCGGTCAGCGACCGCCCCGGTCCGCCCGCCGGCCGTGGCCCGACCCGCGCCGGGAATAGCGGGCAAGCGCCGATGGCTGGGCCCGACGTGGAGTGGGAAATGACCTTGCTGCAACACGAGCGGCTGCCTGCCGGCGAGCGGTTGGCGGGCCCCAGTCACCTGTGGGCGCTCGTCGAGGCCGGTGAGCTGATCCTGACGACGACCGACGGGGCGTTGCCGGTGCGATCCGGAGACGCACTGCTCGTCGATGCCCGTACGCCGTACCGGCTCACCGCGGCGACCGATAGTGATCTTGTCTTCGCCGACCTGCGGCTCGCCGTGCCGTCGCCGCCGCTGCCGAGCCCGTTCCTCGCGAGCGGGTTCAGCGACCAGCACCCCGGCGTGGCCGGGCTGGTGAGCGCCTGCCCACTCGGCATCAAGTGCCAGCCGTCCTTGTTCGTGGTCAGCTATGCAAGCCTGGTCGGCGCGGCGATGGCGTCGTCGTGGCTCGCCGCCGGACGGGACGACACAGCGGGAGTGACCGGTGATGCCGAGGTCGCCGAGGTGGTGGCCGCACTCGCCACCCGGCCGGGTGAGCCGTGGACTCTTGACCGGATGGCGAGCCTGGTCCATCTGTCCCGATCCGCGCTGACCGAGCGGTTCCGGCGCGCCGTCGGGCGCAGTCCCATGCAGATCCTGCGCGAGGTGCGCATGCACCGGGCCCGCAAACTGCTCGAGAAGGACTCGCTGCCGGTCACGCGGATCGCCTTCGAGGTGGGGTACGGCTCGGTCGCCGCCTTCAGCCGGGCGTTCGCGGCGCACCACGACGGGGTCCCGCCCCAGGAGTGGCGCCGGACGTCATCCGGTGCGGGGGATGCGCAGCACTGCCCAACCCAGTCCGGCGGCGCACGCGGCGGCCGCGCCGACGAGCAGGGGCGCGTGAACCCCGTACCCGTCGAGGAGTGCCCCGCCCGCGGCGGAGCCCAGCGTGATCGCCACCTGGAAGGCCGTTACCTGCAGCGACACGGCGGATTCGGCGCGCTCGGGCTCGACCCGGGTGACCCACAGCTGCGTGGTCACGGGAACCATGTTGAACGCGATGCCCCACAGCCCGATCGCAAGCGCCAGTACCAGCATCGATGAAGCCGAAGCGGTGAACACGAGGCCAGCGCCGAGCAGCACCGGAGTCACCGCCGCCAGCGCCCGCAGCCAACCCGCGAGGGCGCCCGCGACGACCGTTCCCACGACGCCGCCGATGCCCCACAAAAGCAGCAGCCACGGCGCGGTCGTCGCATCGATGCGGCCGATGGCGAGCCGGATGTACGGGTACGCCGCGAAGTTGCCGAACGCCACCAGCATGACGCACGCGATGCCGGCCATCAGCCGGCGGCGGCCGACGGCCTGCCGCAGCATCCGCAGGCCCGCCGCTGGATGGGCCGGCACCGGGGGCAGTGCCACGGCGAGCATCACGGCGCTGAGCGCGCTGACCGCGGCGACACCGGTGAACGCTGCCCGCCAGCCGATCTCGTCACCGACGACTGACGCGAGCGGTACGCCGAGCACCGTCGCCAGGCTGACCCCGAAGGCGAGCGCCGCCGAGATCACATGATCCCGGCCCGGTACGGCATGGGTACCCGCGCCGAAGGCGAACGACCAGTAGCCGGCGATCGCGACGCCGAGCAGGAGCCGACCGGCGAGCAGCACCGCGAAGTTGGGCGCGACAGCGACCGCGAAATCCGCGATCGCCCCGGCGGTGACCAGCGCGAGCAGCACCCGCCGTCGGTCCGCCCGCGGGAGCAGCACCGCGATGGTTGGGGCGGTGGCGGCTCCGGCGATTGCCGTCGCGGCAACCGCCAGTCCAGCCCTACCCTCGCTGACGCCGATGTCGGCCGCGAGGGCCGGAAGCACGCTCGCCGGCAGGAACTCGCT
The DNA here is from genome assembly GCA_019689695.1 of Micromonosporaceae bacterium. Taxonomy (GTDB): domain Bacteria; phylum Actinomycetota; class Actinomycetes; order Mycobacteriales; family Micromonosporaceae; genus JADGHA01. Next base: position 3,221 of record JADGHA010000186.1, read on the forward strand.
CGCGACCAGGACCATGATCCCCGATGTGAGCGCGATGACCGGGGCCCAGGTCGTCGTGCGATCCGATGTGGTGGGTTGAGCAGTCATTGATCCAGCCTCCGGGCACGCCCGCCGGGTTTGTTTGACCGCGCGGAGCCTGCATTTGATCGACTGGCCGGAACTCGGACGGCCCGACGGGATGGTTGTGATCCCCGTCTCAAAGCGGGCGCGGCGTGGAATGCCAACGGGCGTCCGCCGAGCTGGCGTGCGTCCGTGCTACCGAACCTGGCCGCCCGTTGAGCGCGGTTCTTCAGCGTTGCGGCATCAAGGCTTGCGTCGGCGTGTTCCATAAAGGACCGCTCGGAGTACCGGGCCGGGTCATTGCGCGGTCGCGGTCACCGCGCGCGCGGGAGTGCGGCCCGAGCGGGACGCTGTGTCATACTGAGTGCATGCGGGGGAGTCGGTGGGCCGGGATGGCCTTGGCGGTGCTGCTGCTCCTGGCCGGCTGTGGACGTCGTGAGCTGTCGCCTTCGGACGCGCCGTCCTCAGGAACGGCTCCGGTTCAGGCGGATGTGGTGGCGATCCATCCCGGCCCGGACGATCACAGTCTCACCGTCGAGGTTGAGGTGCCGGCTGGCGAGCCCGGCTGTGGCGAGAACCCGCGCCTGGGGTACCACGCAGAGGAAAACGGCCGGATTTTCGCCAACGTGGTGGTGGACTCGCCCCGCAGCCTGGTCTACGGGGCCTGCCCGCAGCGTGCGTCCGTGACGGCCGTGCTGAGGTTCGAGATGGTGGTCGCCGGCAAGCCGTTGAGCGTGAACACGGACCAGTTGTGGGACCCGGGTGACCCGGACTACCGGCGGTGTCCGGACATCCTCGGCTGTCACCCGCCGGCCGACCACTGCGCCCGCGTCTGGATCGACGAGCTCGTCAGCCATATGGATGTGCCCCGGCACAGCTACCTCCACACGGTCCACTGTGATCAGTCCTGGCTGGTCCTGGACGTCGACACCAGCGCCGGCGCCTGCGGCGCGGGGCGCCCGGGCTGCTCGGCGCCGCCGCATTTCACCCGCTACTTCCTGCGCTTCGACGGAGCCTGGAAGGAGATCACCGGCAGCCGCCGCGCCGGCTGCGTGGACGTGCTGGCTCGCGAGCCGGCCTTCCCGAAGGCGTTCTGCGCCGATCTCGGTGCCCCGGGGGAATGACCCTCCGCAACGGGTGTACGCCCGACCGTGATTACCTTCCGGGATCCGCTGCCCGGCATGGCCTCGGCCAGACCGTCAAGCGCCGGCGAGACCGTCAAGCGCCGATGACCTGGCTGGTCAGCTCGTGCAGCTTGGTGACGGTCCTCCAGTTGCGCGTCGTGGCCGCCACGCGCAGCCGCCGCTCCAGGAATGCGTTGCTCAACTTGGTCCGGCCGTAGCCGTCCGGGCAGTACAGGTAGACCTCCTGGCCGGCGAGGGTGAACTCCGCGGTCTCCCCTGCGGGCGCGGTCAGCCGTTCCGGCTCCGGTGAGGGCTCGGCCAGGAACGTCACGACCAGCTTGGTCGGGTCGTCGGTCCGGTCCACGTACGGGTTGCCACCGACGATCTTGCCCAGTTCGTCCCGGCTGCGCAGGATCACCACGGTGTCCAGTCCCAGGTCCTTGGCGATCCGCTGCTGGAGGTGAGCGGCGAGCGATGGTGCGCCCGTCGCCGGTCCGGCAAAGATCACGTTCCCGCTCTGCAGGTACGTGCTGACCTGCTCGAGCCCCAGGTCCATGAAGAGGCGGCCCAGGTCGGCCATGCTGACCCGGCCGTGGGAGCCCAGGTTGACGCCGCGGAGCAGTGCCGCATATCCGGTGGTACGCCCGGCCATGCCGAGTACGGTACCGGCTGGGTCCCGGGGTACGACGGCACGGTTAGCCACCGGAACCTGGCGTGTGACGGCGCGGGAGGCTACCGCAACCTCACCAGCTACCGACTGCGTAACGGTGTCGGCATCGAACTACTTCCGCCAGATGGTGGGCCTGCGCGGCGGGCGATCGGGCGGCCCGTTCAGCCAATCGGTGACATCCGGCGTATATTCTTGACTGATTCCAGAAAGCGGACCAGACTTCCTGGCGTGGCCACAGCCGCGCCGGCTCGCCCGGCGGGCCAGCTCAGCGCGGCTGCTCCGGCCCGCCCAGTCCAACCCGAAGCGCCTGATCACGGAGGGAATCCGATGTCGGAGAACCACGACGCCGTCGTTCACGATGCGGACGCCGGCAGCGAGTCACGCTGCCCCGTCGCGCACGGCCGCGCCCCCCACCCGACGCAGGGCGGCGGCAACCACGGCTGGTGGCCGAACCGGCTGAACCTGAAGATCCTCGCGAAGAACCCGGCCGTGGCCAACCCGCTCGGGGCCGACTTCAACTACGCCAAGGAGTTCTCCACCCTCGACCTCGCCGCGGTCAAGCGGGACATCGCCGAGGTGCTGACCACCCCGCAGGACTGGTGGCCGGCCGACTTCGGCCACTACGGCCCGCTCATCATCCGGATGGCGTGGCACAGCGCCGGCACGTACCGCATCAGTGACGGCCGCGGCGGCGCGGGCTCCGGCCAGCAGCGCTTCGCCCCGCTGAACAGCTGGCCGGACAACGCCAACCTGGACAAGGCCCGCCGCCTGCTGTGGCCGGTCAAGAAGAAGTACGGGCGCAAGCTGTCCTGGGCCGACCTGATGATCCTCGCCGGCAACGTCGCCCTGGAGACGATGGGCTTCAAGACGTTCGGCTTCGCCGGCGGCCGCGAGGACGTCTGGGAGCCTGACGAGGACGTCTACTGGGGCCCGGAGACCGAGTGGCTCGGCGACGCCCGCTACAGCGGCGACCGCGAGCTGGAGGACCCGCTCGCCGCGGTGCAGATGGGCCTGATCTACGTCAACCCGGAGGGCCCGAACGGCAACCCGGACCCGGTCGCCGCGGCCCGCGACATCCGCGAGACGTTCCGCCGCATGGCGATGAACGACGAGGAGACCGTCGCGCTGATCGCCGGCGGGCACACCTTCGGCAAGACCCACGGCGCGGGTCCCGCAGACCACGTCGGGCCCGAGCCCGAGGCCGCCCCGATCGAGGAGCAGGGCCTGGGCTGGAAGAGCAGCTTCGGCACCGGCAAGGGCGCGGACACCATCACCAGCGGGCTCGAGGTCACCTGGACCTACCACCCGACCCGGTGGGACAACGAGTTCTTCCACATCCTCTTCGCCTACGAGTGGGAGCTGATGAAGTCGCCGGCCGGCGCGTGGCAGTGGCGGCCGAAGCACGGCGCGGGCGCCGACATGGTGCCCGAGGCGCACGATCCGACGAAGCGCCGCGAGCCGCGGATGCTGACCACGGACCTGGCGCTGCGGTTCGACCCGGTCTACGAGCAGATCTCGCGGCGCTTCCGCGACAACCCGGACGAGTTCGCGGACGCGTTCGCCCGCGCCTGGTTCAAGCTGACCCACCGGGACATGGGTCCGGTCTCCCGCTACCTCGGCCCGGAGGTCCCCACCGAGACCCTGATCTGGCAGGACCCGGTGCCACCGGTCGACCACGAGCTGGTCGGGCCGGAGGATGTGGCCGCGCTCAAGGCCCAGATCATCGCCTCCGGGCTGTCGGTGTCCGAGCTGGTCTCCACCGCGTGGGCGTCGGCATCCACCTTCCGCGGCAGCGACAAGCGCGGCGGCGCCAACGGCGCGCGTATCCGCCTGGAGCCGCAGAACAGCTGGGAGGTGAACGAGCCGGCCCGGCTCGCGGTGGTGCTGCGCACCCTGGAGGGGATCCAGCAGGCGTTCAACGCCGCCCAGACCGGCAACAAGAAGATCTCGCTGGCCGACCTGATCGTGCTCGCCGGCGGTGTGGGCGTGGAGCAGGCCGCCAAGAAGGCCGGCTACGACATCGAGGTCCCGTTCACGCCGGGGCGTACCGACGCGTTGCAGGAGCAGACCGACGTCGAGTCGTTCGCCGTGCTCGAGCCGAGGGCGGACGGCTTCCGTAACTACCTCGGCAAGGGCAACCGGCTGCCGGCCGAGTACCTCCTGATCGACAAGGCGAACCTGCTCACCCTGAGCGCGCCGGAGATGACCGTCCTGGTCGGTGGCCTGCGGATGTTGGGGGCGAACTACCAGCAGTCGCAGCTGGGCGTCTTCACCGCCACGCCCGGGGCGCTGACCAACGACTTCTTCGTCAACCTGCTCGACATGGGCACACAGTGGCGACCGACGTCCGAGGACGCCGAGACCTTCGAGGGCCGCGACCGGGCCACCGGCGAGGTCAAGTGGACCGGCAGCCGGGTGGACCTCATCTTCGGCTCCAACTCCGAGCTGCGCGCGCTGGCCGAGGTGTACGCGTGCGACGACGCGAAGGAGAAGTTCGTCCACGACTTCGTGGCGGCGTGGGTGAAGGTGATGAACCTCGACCGGTTCGACCTGGCCGCCTGATGCCGCTGTCCGGGTCGGCCTGGTGGCCGGCCCGGACAACTCTGCGGCCGGT
>JADGHA010000187.1 GCA_019689695.1 Micromonosporaceae bacterium
ACCCAGGAGATGAAGGCCCAAATCTCCTTCGGGTCCCACCCCCAGTACCGGCCCCACGCCGCCTCGGCCCAGATGGCCCCGGCGATCACGGCGAAGGTCCAGATGGGGAATGCGAAGGCGTGCAGCCGGAAGGTCAGTCGCTCCAGCGCCTCCGCGCGCGGCACCCGCGGCCCCAGCGTGTACGGGAAACTGCGCTTGCCCTGCTCGTACCCGGCCCGGACCAGGTACATCGCGCCGGCGACGAAGCCGACCAGGAAGGTGCCGGAAGCGAGCACGGCGGCGGTCACGTGCACCTTCAGCCAGTACGAGTTCAGCGCCGCCACCAGCGGCTCGACCTTGGTGTAGAGCACCATGCCGGCGATGCCCAGCAGCACCACCTCGGTGAGGGCCACGAACAGGCCCAGGTGGCGCAGGGCGGGCCGGCGGGCGAGGACGACCAGCCACGCCGTCGCGCCGACGAAGGTCACCGCGAGCACGAACTCGTACATGTTGCCCCAGGGCACCCGGCCGGCGGCGACGCCGCGGGTCACCAGGCAGCCGAGGTGGGCCAGCACGCCGAGGACGGTCACCGCGACGGCGACACGCCCGGCCAGCCGTGCCCGGTCGCGGACCGGCGGCGGCGCGGGCGGTGCCGGCTCTGCGGCCGGCGCGGGCGGTGCCGGCTCTGCGGGCGACGCGGCGCCTACCGCGACCAGCTCGCGCGCCGGCGCGGCGGCGACCCTGGCCACCGGGCCGCGCACCCCGAACGCGTACTCGGCGGCGTGGCAGACCATCGCCACCAGGTAGGCCAGGATCGCGGCGACCAGGAGCTGGTCGGAGACAGCGGACATCACTCGTTCCTCACGATCTTGTCGAACTCGTCCGCGAAGCCGGGGTAATCGGTACGCGGAAGGCCGCCGGCCTCGACCATGCTACTACCGCTCGTAGTTGATGGGGAGATCCGGAACCACACCCGCCGGCGCTTGCCGGCCAGGGAGAGCATCAGCCCGACCAGCATCACCACCACGCTGCCGAGCACGATGCGCTCTCCCGGGTCGTACCGGACGGACAGCGTCGCGTACGGCCGGGTGCCGAGAAACTCGAGCTTCGTGCCGTCGTCGAGGGTCATCGACTCGCCGACCCGCAGCAGCTGCATGTCGCCGACCTGCTTGAGCCGGCCGGCGTCGATCTCCCCCTGGTTGAGCCGGTAGACCGAGCTCGGGACGCCGGAGTCCATGCCCAGGTCGCCGCGGTACGGCAGCAGCAGCAGGCCCGGGTTGCGCTCGGCCGGAAAGACCGACCGCCCGGTGCGCGGGTCGTCCGGCGTGGTCGGCATGTAGAGCCCCTGGAACGCGACCTGCAGCAGGGGATCGCGCCTGCCGGTAGCCGGGTCCACATTGGCGTCCGGGAACGCCGCCACACCCTCGCTGGTCAGCATCCCGTCGGTGGGCAGGAACGGCACCACCGTGGTCTGCGACTGGCCGTACCGGTCGGTGTACTTCAGGACCGGCGCGTACCCGTGGCCGAGCAGGTAGACGTTGGCGCCGGGCAGCCGCAACGGGTGGTTGACGGAGAACTCCACGCCGCTGCGGTCCGGTACGTCCGGCCCGCTGACCGAGGCCACCGCCGAGAACGACTCGGCCTGGCCATTGTCCAGGTAGGACGCGTGGAAGCCGGTCAGCTCCAGGCAGAAGCGGGGCAGGTTGCCGGGGCCCATCCGGGCGCCCAGCCCGTACTCCTCGTACTGCTGGAGCGTGTTGCAGAACGCCGTGTCCGCACCCACCACCAGCTTCCGGTTGCCGTGCCAGCCGTACCAGGAGCCGAATGCCACCCCGACCAGCACGGCCAGGAGCGAGATGTGGAACAGCAGGTTGCCGGTCTCCTTGAGATACCCCTTCTCCGCGCTCACCGTGACCGTGCCGTCGCCGTGCTCGCGCACGACTGCCCGGAACCGGCGCCCGCGCAGCATGGTCCGCAGGGTGCCGGCGAGGGCGGCCGGCTCACCCGCCCGCTCGACGGGTGGCGCGTGCTGCGGCAGGCGGTCCAGCCGGCGTGGCGCGTCCGGCGGCACCCGGCGTAGCGCGCGTGCGTGGTCGCGCAGCCGGGGCACGATGCAGCCGACCAGCGAGGTGAACAGCAGCAGGTAGATCGCGGCGAACCACGGCGAGGCGAAGACGTCGAACGCGCGCAGCCGGTCCAGCACCGGGGCCAGGTCGGGATGGTCGGCGAAGTACTGGTTGACCTTCTCGATGTTGATGCTGCGCTGCGGCAGCACCGAGCCGGGGATGGCCGCCACCGCGAGCAGGAACAGCAGGATCAGCGCGGTGCGCATGCTGGTCAGCTGCCGCCACCAGTTGCGGGCCAGGGCGAGCAGCCGCCGGCCCGGGCCCGGCCGCCGGGGCGGGGGTGGCGCGGCCGGCGCGACCTCGGTACGGGTGTCGGCGGTGGCCGTCAGATGCTCACCTCCCCGGTGCCGAAGGTGGTGCGCAGCCAGATGGTGAAGTCGCCCCAACCGCCGGTGACCAGGGCCAGGCCGACCAGGATCAGCAGCGCGCCACCGATCCGGGTGATCCACCGGGAGTTGCGGCGCACCGCGGCGAACACCCCGATCAGGTAGCGGAAGCCGAGGCCGAACGCCACGAACGGCAGCCCGATGCCCAGGCAGTACGCGGCCGCGAGCAGCACCGCCCGGCCGGGGTCGGCCCCGGTGGTGGCCAGGCCCAGCACCGCGGCCAGGGTGGGCCCCACGCACGGGATCCAGGACAGCGCGAAGACGGCGCCGAAGACCGGTGCGGCGAGCAGGCCGGCGGCGGGCAGCCGGTGCACCCGCAGCTCGCGTTGCAGGCCCGGCACCAGGCCGAGGAACGCCAGCCCGAGTACCACGATGAGGGTCCCGACAACGACCTCCACGGCGCGGGCGTGCCGCTGCAGGCTCAGCCCGACCGCCGCGGCGAGCACGCCGGTGGTGATGAAGACGGCGCTGAACCCGGCGATGAACAGCAGCGTGCCGGCCAGCACCCGCCCGCGATGCCTCGTCGCGGTTTCCGGGAGAGTGCGGGTCTGAACGCCGACGCCCCCACCTGCGTTCTCCGGGAGAGCGTGCGGGGGCGGGGAGGTGCGGCCGAGCGCGGCGTCCAGGTCGGCGCCGGCCAGACCGGTCACATAGGACAGGTAGCCGGGCACCAGGGGCAGCACGCACGGGGACAGGAAGCTGATCAGTCCGGCGATCGCCGACACCGCGACGGCGAGGGCCAGCGGGCCGGAGGTGGCGGTGTCTGCGAAGGTCTCACCCACCAGTGCCCTCCCCGGCGATGCGCTCCACGATCGGCCGCAGGCTGGCCTCGGTGACCGCGCCGCGGATGACCACCGCGAGCTTGCCAGTCCGGTCGACGATCAGCGTGGCGGGGATGGAGCTGGGCGGTACGTCCCACTCCAGCCCGGTCCGGCCGGCCGGGTCGAAGATGCTCGGGTAGGTGGTGCGGCCACGTTCGAAGGCGAGCGCCGCGTCCCGGCCGTCGGAGATGTTGATGCCCAGGAAGCTGACGCCCTTCGCCTTCGTCTCCTGATACACCCGCTCCAGCTCGGCGGCTTCGGCCCGGCACGGGGCGCACCAGGAGGCCCAGAAGTTCACCACGAGCACCTTGCCGCGCACGCTCGACGGGTCGAACCGGCCACCGCCGAGCAGGTCGCCGGAGAGCGAGGGAGCCGGCTTGCGCTCGGCCGGCTTGCGCTCGACCAGCGCGCGCAGGCCACCCGCCGAGCCGCCCGCGCCCGAGCCAGCCCCGCCGCCGCACCCGCCGACGGCGACCGCCGCGACGAGCGCCAGCACGAGGAGCACGGCGCGGCGGGCCATCACGCCCCCCTGGCGTTCCTGGCGGTGGGCGAGGTGGCGATCAGGTGCGCCGCCGGCTCGGTGTACCCGATGCCGACCACCTTGGCGTCCTCGAAGTGGAACGAGGTGAGGCTGGCCAGCGCGCACTGCCGCCGCCGCGGGTCGTGCCACAGCCGCTTGCGCTCCACGTACCGGCGCAGGATCCAGATGGGCAGCTGGTGCGAGACGCAGACCGCCTCGTGCCCTTCGGCGGCCACGCGGGCGGCGTGCAGCGCGGCGAACATCCGCTCCGCGACGGCGGTGTAGGGCTCGCCCCACGACGGCGTGAACGGATCGCGCAGCAGCCACCAGTTCCGCGGATCGCGCAGGGCGCCAGCCCCGACCGAGACCCGCTTGCCCTCGAACCAGTTCGCGCTCTCGATCAGCCGCTCGTCCACCGCCACCGGCAGGCCGAACTGCGCGGCCACCGGTTCGGCGGTCTGCTGCGCGCGCTCCAGCGGGCTGGCCACCACCACCGTGATGTCCTGCTTGGCCAGCGTCTGCGCGGCCGCCTTCGCCATCTGCTGGCCGAGCAAAGACAGGGCGAAACCGGGCAGCCGGCCGTACAGGATCTTGTCGGGGTTGTGCACCTCCCCGTGCCGGAGCATGTGCACAACGGTTCTCGTGGTCATGCGCGCCCCCCAACTGCCGCCGCCGCGGCCGACGCGGCCGGCGGCAATGCCTGCGCGATCTGCTCCAGTGCGGCATCGTCCAGCGCGGTGGAGACGAACCATGCCTCGTACGGGCTGGGCGGCAGGTAGACGCCACGGCTGAGCATGGCGTGGAAGAAGGCCCGGAAGGCCTCCGCATCCTGGGTCTTCGCGCTGTCGTAGTCGACCACGTCGGTCGCGGTAAAGAAGATCGAGAACATGTTCCCGGCGTACGAGAGCCGGTGCGCCACCCCGGCGGCGCTGAGCGCGTCGCTGGCGAGCCTGCCGACGGTCGCGGCGACGGTGTCCAGCCGGCGGTAGGTTTCGTCCGTGGCCAGCCGCAGGCTGGCCAGGCCGGCGGCGCAGGCCAGCGGGTTGCCGGAGAGCGTGCCCGCCTGGTAGACCGGGCCGGCCGGCGCGAGCTGGCGCATCAGCTCGGCCCGGCCGCCGAACGCCGCCGCCGGCAGCCCGCCGCCCATCACCTTGCCGAAGGTGTACAGGTCGGCGTCGACGGGGTCGAGCGCCGCCCAGCCTCCGCGGGACACCCGGAAGCCGGTCATCACCTCGTCCAGGATGAGCAGCGCGCCGTGCGCGTGCGTGATCCGCGCCAGCCCTTCGTTGAAGCCGGCCCGCGGGGCGATCACCCCCATGTTCCCGGCCGCGGCCTCCGTGATCACCGCGGCGATCTGGTCGCCGTACTCCGCGAAGGTCTTCTCCACCGCCGCCAGGTCGTTGTACGGCAGGACGATCGTGTCGCCGGCGGCCGCGCCGGTGACCCCCGGCGAGTCCGGCAGGCCCAGCGTGGCCACTCCGGAACCGGCCGCGGCCAGCAGTGCGTCCACGTGCCCGTGGTAGCAGCCGGCGAACTTGACCACCTTGGCCCGGCCGGTGCAGCCGCGGGCCAGCCGCAGCGCGGACATGGTCGCCTCGGTGCCGGAGTTGACCAGCCGGACCTCCGCCACCGGAGTACGCGCGACGATCTCCTCGGCCAGCTCCACCTCGCCCGGGGTCGGCGTGCCGAAGCTGGTGCCGGCGGCAGCGGCGGCCTGGACGGCGGCGACCACTTCGGGGTGCGCGTGACCGTGGATGAGCGGGCCCCACGAGCAGACCAGGTCGACGTAACGGCGGCCGTCCGCGTCGTACAGCCACGGCCCCTCGCCGCGGACCATGAACCGCGGCGTGCCGCCGACCGCCCGGAATGCGCGCACCGGCGAGTTCACCCCGCCCGGCAGGACGGCCCGGGCGCGGTCGAACAACGCTGACGAGGCGGGCGCCTCGGCCGGGTAAGGACCGGTGCCCGCGTGCATGCGATCAGTCACGGCACGCCCATTCTGTCAGCCGACCCTTGGTGTCCGTTCAGCCACCCACCCGCGGGGCCGGGCAAGCCGGGTGAAACGGGGGATTACGCACGATAGGCTAGCCGTGTGGACCGACCGGAGCTGGCCATTTCCGTGCAACGAAGCCCCGGCGAGGCCGTGGTGCAACTCACCGGCGAAATCGACATGCTGACCTCGACCCGGCTGTCGGATGCCGTGAACGACCTGCTCAACGAGGCACCGCCGCGCATCGTGCTGGATTTGGCCGGCGTCACCTTCTGCGATTCCCAGGGCCTGGGCACGCTGGTGGTGCTCAGCCGCAAGGCCACCACCGCGCAGAGCGTGCTCGTGCTGACCAACGTCGCCGATTTCCTGCTGCGGGTGCTCGACATCACCGGCCTCCGCTCGGCCCTGATGATCAGCAACGAGTCGTCGACCCGCTGACCCGAGCCATGCTGCCGCCGGTGCGCCCGGATCTACGCCGGCACCGGTGCCTCATCAGCGGCGCCCGTGTCGGTTTTTCGTCAGGCCACCGAAATGGGTGTTGATTTCGACCGGGAGCGCTTCCGGCCAGCCTCGTGCCCCAGCCAGAGTGTGATCAGCCACAGTCCGGCCAGTGGCACGGCGATAGGGACGAGCAACGCAAGCCACCAGCCCATCGCGACAACCAACAGTGGTACGACCAGGCACACCGCCAGTACCCGAGTGGTCCATCTTGGACAAAAGTAGGAAGTGGCCAGGGGGAGCGCACAGAACAGCGCGGCCGCCAGTCCCCACAGGCCAGGCTGCGTAGCCGCGGCGGTCAGGGCCAGCCCGGCATACGTCAGGCCCGGCACCGCACCGACCAGCGCGGCCAACCACATCACATGGCGGGACACGTGGAGGATCGTCGGGGCGTCGGCCCATCGGGTGACCAGAGCCAGGGCAGCCACCAGAGCGGCCAGTGCCCCGACGGCGCCAAATGTGAACGCCGGCAGAACCAGGCCAGTACCGTCGGGACACGTCGAAGCCCCGCCAGGGGCCACGTCACCTCCGGCCGGACGACAGCCAAGCCGGAACGCCGAGAGTGCAAGCAGGCCAACCAACGCCGTCGCAACCCCGGCTACTACCGCCACGCAGCCCGTCACAACGTACAGGACGAGCAGCTCGAGTTTGCTGAACCGGCGCCCGGCGGCGCGCTCCGGCACGACGCATCATCTCCTCAACGGCTCGCTCCCACGCAGGCCGGCGCATGAGACCGAGTGGTCGTGCGGTGCAGTACCACGAAAGACTTGCGGGGCGAGCCGGCCGGCTGCCGCAGCCGGTCAGCCCCAGCGGGCTTCCTCGAGGATCTGCACCGCCCGCGCGGCGGCACCGTCACCGCCGTCGCGCAGCACCGCGGCCGCCTCGTCCATGGCCGCGGTCAGCAACCGCAGCTGCGCCTCGCGCTGGCGTTCGGCGTCGGCATGCGCGGCGAGCATCTGCGTCTTGTTCCACAGCTCGACGAAGACGGAGACCTTGGCCCGCAGCACCCACGGGTCGAAGGGCTTGGTGAGGTAGTCGACCGCGCCGGCCGCGTAGCCACGCAGCGCCAGCTGCGCGTCCCGGTCCGCCGCGGTGAGGAAGATGATCGGCACCTGGCGGGTGCGTTCTCGCCGCTTGATGTGGCTGGCCGTCTCGAAGCCATCCATGTCCGGCATCTGCGCGTCCAGCAGGATCACCGCGAAGTCGTCCACCAGCAGCTGCTTGAGCGCCGCCTCGCCGCTCTCCACGGAGACCGGCTCCACCGGCAGCCCTTGCAGGATCGCCTCCAGGGCGACCAGGTTCTCCCGTCGGTCGTCCACCAGCAGCGCCTTGGCCCTGGCTCTTATACACAGCTG
>JADGHA010000188.1 GCA_019689695.1 Micromonosporaceae bacterium
CGCCGGCGTGGACACCGCGAGCCTGTCGCACTACCTGACCCTGCAGTACGTGCCGGAGCCGCGGACGCTGCACCGCGGCATCAACCGGATCGGCTCCGGAGAGTGCCTGACCTGGACCGCCCCCGGCGCCCCGGCGCCCGGGTCGCCGAGCATGGTCGGCAAGATCGAGGTGCGGCGCTGGTACCGGCCGCTGTTTAGGCCCACCCCGACCGACAACCCGGAGGCCGTCTTCGCGCGGATCCGGGACACCCTGCGTGACAGCGTGCGCATGCACATGCGGGCCGACGTACCGGTCGGCGCCTTCCTCTCCAGCGGCATCGACTCCACCGCGGTGGTGGCGCTGGCCCGCGAGTTCAACCCGAACATCCTCACCTTCACCGTGGGGTACGACGTGCCGGGGTACTCGGAGATCGAGGTGGCCCAGGACTCGGCGCGGCACCTGGGGGTGACCACCATCCCCACCAAGATCGGGCCGGAAGAGATGATGTCCGCCCTCCCCAAGATCGTCTGGCACCTGGACGATCCGGTGGCCGACCCGGCGCTGGTCCCGCTGTACTTCGTGGCCAAGAAGGCGGCCGAGCACGTGACCGTCGTGCTCTCCGGCGAGGGCGCGGACGAGTTCTTCGGCGGCTACACCATCTACCGCGAGCCGCTGTCGCTCGCCGCCGTGCACAGCCTGCCCGACCCGATGCGGCGCGGCCTGCGCGCGGTCTCGCGGGTCATGCCCGAGGGCGTGAAGGGCAAGAGCTTCCTGCAGCGCGGCACCACCCCGATCCAGGAGCGGTACTACGGCAACGCCCGGATGTTCACCGAGGAGGAGAAGCAGCGGCTGCTGCGGCGGTACGACCCGTCGGTGCGGTACACCGACGTGACCGCACCGGTGTACGCCGAGTGCGCCGAGCTCGACGACGTGACGAAGATGCAGTACGTCGACCTCTACACCTGGCTGCGCGGCGACATCCTGGTCAAGGCGGACCGGATGTCCATGGCCCACTCCTTGGAGCTGCGCGTGCCGTTCCTGGACAAGGAGGTCTTCGACGTGGCGTCCACCCTGCCGGTGGAGCTGAAGTTGCCGCCCCGCTCGGACACCACCAAGTACGCGCTGCGCCGCGCCCTGGAGCAGGTGGTGCCGCCGGCCATCGTCCACCGCCGCAAGCTCGGCTTCCCCACGCCGACGCGGGTCTGGCTGCGCAACGAGATGTACGACTGGGCGCACGCCATCCTGTCCCGCTCCGGCGCGGGGGACCTGCTCGACCTGGGGTACGCACGCAGCCTGCTGGAGGCGCACAAGCGGCAGGAGGCCGACTACTCCCGCAAGGTGTGGACGGTGCTGGTGTTCTGCATCTGGCACGCCATCTTCGTGGAGCGCTCGCTGGATCCGGGCATCCAGCGCAACCAGTCCGCCCTGCTCACCAAGCCGGTGGTCGGCTCGATGGTGGCCTGAGTCCGGGCGAGGCAGGCGACGACCCCGGCCGGCGGCCGCCGGCGGTTCGGCATGATGGACGCCATGACGTACGCGGTCGTGCTCGGGGAGGCGCTGGTCGATCTGCTGGACACCGACCATGGCGGCGAGCGGGTCTACCGCCCGGCCATCGGTGGTGCCCCGCTGAACGTGGCGGTCGGCATCGCCCGGCTCGGCGCGGCCAGCGGTGTGCGCGCCGAGCTCATCGGCTCCCTCGGCGACGACGCGCTGGCCGGGCGGATCCACGACTTCCTGGTGGAGGCCGGTGTCGGCACCGGCGGCCTGGTCCGGGTGAACGCCGCCACCACGCTCGCGGTGACCACGTTCGACGGCACCGAGCCGAGCTTCCGGTTCTACGGCCAGCCCCCGTCGTACGGGCTGTACGGGCCGGCCGATGTGGACCGTGCCATGGTGTCCGGGGCGGCGGCGCTGTACTGCGGCTCGATCTGCCTGCTCTGCGAGCCGGTGCTGGCCGCGGCCCGGCGTGCCTGGGCCACCTCGGGACCGCTGCGCGCGTTCGACCCGAACGTGCGGCCGCAGCTGCTGACCGACCCGGCGGGGCTGCGTGGCGTACTCGAAGAGTTTGCGGCCACCGCCGATCTGGTGAAGCTCAGCTTGGCCGACGCCAACCTGCTCTACCCCGGCGACTCCGCCTCGATGGTTGCCCAGCGGCTGCTCAAGCTGGGTCCGGGCCGGGATCCCTTCGGGAAGGCGGTGGTGGTGACGCTGGGCGCCGAGGGTGCGATGGTGTTCACCGGAGACCAGTCGGCGACGGTGGCCGCCCCCCGGGTGCGGGCGGTGGACGCCACCGGCGCGGGCGACGCGGTCATGGCGGCGCTGATCTACGGGCTGGTGGCCGACGGGGTGCCGGCCGACCTGGACGGCTGGCGGGACCGGGTGATCTTCGCGACCCAGGTGGCCGGGATGGTGTGTGAGGCGCCGGGCGGGGCGAACGCCATGCCGACCCTCGCCGAGGTGCACCGCCGCTTCCCGGCGACGAGTTGACTCGTCCGCCAGACGGTCCGTGTCGGCTACGACCGGGCAGCACCCGATCACCTGGGCTAAGCCGAGGATTCCTCAGGTCCGACGAGGCTACCCAGCGGTCCCGCGGCGAGGATGCCGCCGTCGACAGGCAGGATGACGCCGGTGATCCAGGCGGCGTCGTCGGAGGCGAGAAAGGCGACCGCCGCCGCGACATCCTCGGGCTCGCCGACCCGGCCGAGCGGATAGAGTTTGCTGAGCCGCCGCAGAGATTCGGGATGCCGGTCCCAGACCCGGGTTCGGACCGTTCCGGGCGCGATGAGATTGAACCGCACGCCTTCTCGCGCGTACCGGGCGGCCAGGTTGACGGTGAGGTTCTGCAGGCCGGACTTGGCGGCCGAGTACGGTTCGCTGCCGACGGCGGTCATGCCGTTGACCGAACCTATGGTCACCACGCTGCCACCCTCCGGCGCGGCAAGCAGGTGCGGCAACGCGGCGCGAATGCAGCGGACCACCCCGGTGAGATTCAGGTCGATGAGCGCAGCCCAGAACTCGTCACCGGTGTCCAGGAAGGCTGGCTGCTCCCGACCGCCGCCGGCGGTGTTGACAAGCACGTCGAGCCGGCCGAAACGCTTCACCGACTCGGCGACGGCCTGGTCGACGGAGGCCCTGTCCCGAACGTCACAGTGGACGGCGAGGGCCGCCGCGCCGTCCCCGGCGAGCTCGTCGGCGACCGCCTGCGCCGCCGCGATGTCGAGGTCCACGACGGCGACGGCGGCGCCCTCCAGGGCCAGTCTTCGCGCGGTGGCGCGACCAATCCCATGGCCGCCGCCGGTCACCAACGCGACGCGCCCAGCGAACCGACGCATGGTGCCTCCGTCCGGTCAATGGTCCACTGTGTCCCAGCGGTGGGTCCCACCCGGTGTGCCGGTCACCCTAGCCGGCGGCGCCCGAGCGCGCTGGTTGAAGACGTCGACGAGAGCCGGTCATCGGGTGGTGAACGCGCCCCCGTTGACATGGATGGTCTGCCCGGTGATGTGCCGGGCGCCCGGTGACGCCAGGAAGTAGATCACCTCAGCGATGTCGGCTGGCGTGCCCGCGCGTCCGGTGCGGGTCTCCGCCACGAGTGAGTTGTGCCGCTCCTCGGTCATGCCGCCCTGAAAGAAGTTGGTGCCGGCGACGTAACCAGCAGAGACCACGTTGGTGGTGACACCGCGCGGCCCGAGCTCGGCGGAGATGCTGGCATTCCAGGCTGCCAGCGCGGCCTTCGCGGCCCCGTAGGCCCCGCCGCGCCGCTCGGCGCCGATCGAGCCGATGCTGATCACGCTGCCGCCCGGGGCGAACTTGTCCCACACCGCCGCCGTGGCGAGCGCGGCAGTGATCATGTTTTGGGCAAAGCTCTCCTGCCACTGCGCGACCAACGCCTCGAGCCTCGTGCCGGCGTCGCCCCGGCCGGTGGCCAGCCCGCCGGCCGCGTTGACCAGCACGTCGACGGTGTCGCCGACCTGCTCCGCCAGGTCCGCGACCTGGATCGGGTCGGTTGCGTCGCAGACCACGCCCCGAGCACCGAGCTCGGCTGCCGCGCGCATCAGCGTGTCCCGACGCCGGCCGGTGATGATGACCTCCGCCGCGTCGGCGGAGAAGCGCGCGGCAGTGGCGTATCCGATGCCGCTGGAGCCTCCGGTGATCAGAATGACGCGAGGCATGTGAGATTCCACCCTGCTACGTTTAGACCTAAACAGAAAGGACAGCTCGACCCTACCCGAACCAGGAGCGTGACGCCCAGCATGGTCGACCAGCGCCCGGCCACCGGCCCGCGGGACCCCTATCCGGCCAGCGAGATTGCCGCGGCCTGGCAGCGGGAACGGCCCGGCACGCCGACCACGTCCATCGAGATCGTGACGCCGATCTGGCGGCTGGCGAAGCTGTTCGCCGACGACCGCAACCGCGTACTGCGTCGCGCCGGCATCGACGCGGCCACCCTGGACCTGCTGTCGGTGATCCGGCGCTCAGGCCCGCCGTACTCCCTGTCCACCCGCGAGATCGGGCGCCGGACCCTGGTCACGGCCGGCGCGATCTCGCAGCGGGTGACCCGCGCCGAGCGCGAGGGCCTGGTCCGGCGATCTCCCGGCCCTGGTGGCCGGGAGGTGCAGGTATCGCTGACCGCGGACGGGCACGCGCTCATCGAACGATCGGTCGACCAGGTGCTGGGGCGGGAAGCGATGCTGGTGGCCGGGCTGTCGCCGGCCGAGCGGGCCACACTCGTCGACCTGCTCGGCAAGCTGACCGACCAGGTACGGCGCCGGCTGAGCGAGTTCCCGGTCTGACCGGCGCAGCCCGGCTTGGCGTGGGATGATCGGTGCGGCAAGTGCCCCCGAGCCGCGGGGTGGGGCACCTGCCGGCCGGGGTGAGACATTGCTGGAATCGACGCGGGTAGTTGGCGGCCGGTACCGATTGGTGGAGGTCCTTGGCCGCGGTGGCATGGCCACCGTGTGGCGTGCCTGGGACGTACGCCTGGACCGGGCGGTGGCGGTCAAGGTTCTCGACCTCGGGTCGCAAACCGTTCCGGCTGCGCTGCAGCGGCTGCGCGACGAGGCCCGCACGGTGGCTCGCCTGACGCATCCCAACATCGTCACGGTCCGGGACTTCGACGTCGATGCCGACGTGGCGTTCCTGGTGATGGACCTGGTTGACGGACGCAGCCTGGCGGACCTGCTCGCGGGTGGTCGCCTGCCAGTGGAACAGGCGATCGCCGTCGCCGGGCAGGTCTGCCAGGCGCTGGCGGCCGCGCACGAGGCGGGAGTGATCCACCGCGACATCAAGCCGGGCAACATTCTCATCGACCGGGCCGGCGTGGTCCGGGTCTGCGACTTCGGCATCGCCCGCGTGGCGGCCGCCGACCCCAACGCGGCGATCACCGCGACGGGCACCGTCATGGGTACCTGTCAGTTCATGGCGCCGGAGCAGGCCACCGGTGGCCCGATCGATGCACGGGCCGACCTGTACGCACTGGGTTGCGTGCTGTACGCGATGCTCGCCGGCGCCCCGCCGTTCGACGCCCCACAACCGGTCGCCGTGCTCCACCAGCACCTGCACCGATCGCCGACTCCGCTACGGGTGCATCGTCCTGACGTACCAGCCGAGCTGGACCGGCTGGTCAGCCAACTGCTCGCCAAGGACCCCGCCGGCCGTCCCCGCACCGCCGCCGAGGTGCATCGCCGGCTGGCGGCCATCGTCCCGGCTCGGCCGGCGCTACCGGTTGTGGGCATCCGGCCCCCGGCGACGACGGGAGTAACCGCGGCGCAGCAGGCGGCGCCGGCGACCATGGTGGACTGGGCACCGACCCAGGCCTTCGTCACCGCCCCCGGCGGCCGGTCGCGCCGGCCCCGGTCCGCGGCGCTGCGAGGGCGCTGGTCATCGGTGCCGGGCTGGCTCGCCGCCCTGCTGGCCGGAGCCGTCGTGATGAGCATGCTGGCGGTGATCGCCGTGCTGAACACCCGCAGTCACCGGCTGCAGGCACAGCCCGCGCCGACCGCCTCCCAGGCCAGCCGTCCGAGTCCGACTCCGGCCTCGCCGACCGCGGCCCCCACCACGTCGCCACCCCGCCCACGCTCGCTGCTCGACCAGCTCGCCGACCTCGCCGCCGCGCTACAAGCACAGGTGGATGCCGGGCAGCTGGATCGCCGGGCGGCGCGCGATCTGCTCAAGCGGCTCGCCGAGGTGGCCCGCCGGTACAGTCAAGGCGACGCCGAGCGGGCCGCCGACAAGTTCGCCGACCTGCGGGAAAAGCTGGACGACCTGCGCGAGGACGGCAAGCTGACCCGAGCCGGATACCAGGCACTGCCGGACATCGACCAGCTGGGCGACGACCTCGACGCGGCCGCTGGCAGCGACGAATGATCGGACGAGGGAGCTCGAGGATCAGCGGATCTGCTGGTAGCCGCGGCGTACCGCGGTGAGGGCGGTGTCCCGATCGAAGGGGGCGCGGGCGGCGACCGCCTCAGCCGGAGAACCGTTGGCCTCCCCCTCGCGGATCAGCCACTCCAGCCGGACCAGGTCGGCGTGCTGGCCGGCGACGAAGTCGTGGCTCACCGGCGCGCCGTGGCCGGGCACCACCACGCTCCGCGGTGAGATCAGCCGGAGCAGGCCGGCAAGAGTCCCCGGCCACTCCAGCGGGTACGCGTCGCCGAAGGCCGGCGGGCCGCTCTCCTCGATGAGGTCGCCGGCGACCACCACATCTGCGTCGGGCACCTGGACCACCAGGTCACCGGCGGTGTGTCCGCGCCCGAGGTGGTGCAGCACCACCATCCGGCCGCCCACGTCCAGGACGGCCCGCACATGGACGGTCCGGGTCGGGGCCAGGATCGGGGTCTCGGCCATCTCGGGCGCCAGCTGCGGGTCGAGGGTCAGGCACTCGGCGTACCAGGCGCGGCGCAGCCGGTCAGCGTGCTCGCGCATCTGCACGGCGGTCTCCTCGTGCGCCCAGATGGGCCGCTCGGGATCGGCCAGCGTCGCGTTGCCCAGGCAGTGGTCGAAGTGGGCGTGGGTGTTCACGATCGTCCACGGGTTCGAGGTGAGCCGGCGCGCCGCGGACGCCAGTTCGGCCGCCTGCGCCGGCGTGCACAGGGTGTCCACCAGCAGCGCCTCGCCGTCGCCGACCACCAGCGTGACGTTCACGTCGAACCGCGGGTACCGCAGGACGTAAACGTCCCGGGCCACCTCCACGAAGCCGGTCAAGCCTCGAACGCCTTCTCCAGGAAGCGCTGCCGCTCCACCACCGCCCGCTCCACCCGGCCCTCGGCCACCACGGTCGGTCCGTCGGCCACGACCACCTCGAACAGCAGCCGCCGGCCGTCCACCTTGGCCAGTCGCGCCTCGGCCGCCACGGTGCGGCCGACCGCGGTGGGTACCTTGTGCTCCAGTTCCGCGCGGACACCCACGGTGGTGGTCCCGGGCGCGATGCGGGTCGCGGTCGCGGCCACCGTGGCCGCCTCGGCCAGCGCGAGCACCCGCGGGGTGGCCAGCACGGGAACGTCGCCGGACCCGAGCGCCTGCGCGGTGTCCGCGTCGGTGACGGTCAGTTCGACCCGGGCGGACAGCCCCGGGGTCAGGGCGGAACCCGACTGCTGCACCATGGTGCCCAGCGTAGTGCCGCGGGCGACCGGGTGGGCGCGGAAGGCGAGCGGGGGAGTTGCGGGTGGATGCGAAGGCGGGCGGGGG
>JADGHA010000189.1 GCA_019689695.1 Micromonosporaceae bacterium
CTGCTGTTCCTCTCCGGCGGGCCGGGCCAGCCCGGCGCCGGCCTGGTCGGCACCATCAGCCAGCGGGTGTCGTACCTGCTGAACGACTACCGACTGGTCATGATCGACCAGCGGGGTACCGGCGAGGGTGCGATCAACTGCCCGCGGCTTCAGGTTGAGGCTGGCGTTTCGGACATCACGCCGCCGTCGGCGGAGGCGGTCCGCGAGTGCGCCGACCTGCTCGGCGTGACCCGCAACTTCTACACCACCTCGGACACCGTGGCCGACCTGGAGGACCTGCGCCGGGCGCTGGGTGTACCACGGTGGACGGTGGACGGGGTCTCCTACGGCAGCTTTGTCGGCATCCAGTACGGCCTGACTTATCGGAAGCGGGTGACCCGGCTGGTGCTCGACTCGGTGGTGCCGCAGGACACCGCTGACCCGCTCTACGTGGACAGCCTGCACCGCACCGCGTTCGTGCTGCGCGAGGCGTGCCGGGAGCAGGACTGCGGCTTCGACCCGGCGGCTGAGCTCGCCGACGTGGTCCGCCGGTACGACAACGGAGTCGGCGTCTTCGACCTGATCGTCATCGCCAGCATCGTCGACCCGAAACTCACCGCGACCAACTTCTTCCCGGTGTTGTCGCTGCTGCACCAGGCCGCCCAGGGCAACCCGGACCCGCTCAACCAGGCGATCGACAACCTGCGCAAGTTCGGGCTGCAGGCGCCGCCCGAGGAGTACAGCTCCGGTCTGCACGTGGCGACGCTCTGCGCGGACCTGACCCACGCGCCGTGGGGCGACGCATCGGCGCCGCTTGCCATTCGCGACGCCGCGGTGGCCCGGGCGCTGGCCAAGCTGCACCCGAGCGAGACGTGGCCGTTCGAGCCCGAGACGGCGGTCGGCCAGGGGATCATCCAGGGCTGCCGGTACTGGCCCCCGGCGCGCCCCAACGTGCAGCCGAAGCACCACCGGCTGACCATGCCGGTGCTGCTGATCAACGGTGACCGGGACCTGTCCACGCCGCTGGAGTGGGCGCGCGAGCAGGCGGCACGCACCCCGCGGGGCAAGTTGGTGGTCATCCACGGGATGGGCCACTCCATCCAGGGCCGCAACCCGGCCGGCGACGCGGCGGTCCGCGCCTTCCTGCTCGGCTGACACCCTCCTCCTCGCCCCCCTTTCCCGCGATCTTGCACTTGTGTACCCCGATAAAAGAGACATGTGATGCTATTTCGGGGGGCACAACTGCAAGATCGCGGGAAGGGGGGCACGGGTGCGGATAGCATCGCACCGGGGCCGGACAGCGCCGTCCACGTACTCACCCGAAGGAGCGAGAGTGAGCGACGCGGACGCCGCGCTGCGGGCGGACATCCGGCGAGTCGGCACGCTGCTGGGCCAGACGCTGGTCCGGCAGGAGGGGCAGGCGCTGCTCGACCTGGTCGAGGACGTACGGGCGCTGGTGCGCTCCGATCCCGAGGCCGCCGCCGAGCGACTGGCCCGGCTGGACGTGGCCACCGGGACCAAGCTGGCCCGGGCCTTCTCCACCTACTTCCACCTGGCGAACATCATCGAGCAGGTGCACCGGGCGCGCGACCTGCGGCGCCGGCGCGGTACGCACGGCGGGTGGCTGGACCAGGCGGCCAAGCTGATCGCCGAGCGCGGCGTTCCGGGCGACGAGGTGGCCGCCGCGGCCCGGCGCCTCGGCGTGCGCCCGGTGTTCACCGCGCACCCGACCGAGGCGGCCCGCCGCTCGATCCTGACCAAGCTGCGCGGGATCGCCGACGTGCTGGACGCCGAGGCGGCGACCGCGGCGCTGTACGGCGCGACCGACCCGGCACCCACCGACCGGCGCCTGGCCGAGCTGCTGGACCTGCTGTGGCAGACCGACGAGCTGCGGCTGGACCGGCCCCACCCGAGCGACGAGGCCCGCAACGCCATCTACTACCTGACCGACCTGTACGCCGACGCGGCCTCCCGGGTGCTCGACGACCTCGCCGAGACGCTGCGCTCGCTCGGCGCGCAGATCGCGCCGACCGCCCGCCCGCTCAGCTTCGGCAGCTGGATCGGCGGCGACCGGGACGGCAACCCGTACGTGACCCCGGCGGTGACCCGGGACGTCCTGCTCATGCAGCACGAGTACGGGATCCGGGCCGCCGAGGCGGCGATGGACCTGTTGATCGAGGAGGTGTCGGTCTCCGCGCGGCTGCGGCAGGTGTCGCTGGACCTGTCCGCCAGCCTGGCCAAGGACCTGGACGCGTTGCCCGAGGTGGGTGGGCGGTTCCGCCGGGTCAACGCCGAGGAGCCGTACCGGCTGAAGGCCCGCTGCATCAAGGCGAAACTGGCCAACACCCGCGCGCGCCTGGCGCAGAAGACGCCGCACGTGCCCGGCCGGGACTACCTCGGCTCGGCCGAGCTGGTCGCCGACCTGGAGCTGATGCGCGCCTCGCTGGCCCGCAACTGCGGGCAGCTGCCCGCGGTCGGCCGGCTCGCCTCGGTGATCCGCACCGTCTCCTCCTTCGGGCTGCACCTGGCCACACTGGACATACGCGAGCACGCCGCCGCGCACCACGCCGTGCTCGCCGAGCTGTACGCACGGGTCGGCGAGGTGTCCGACTACGCTGCCCTGTCCCGTGCCGAGCGCACCGCCCTGCTCGCCAAGGAGCTGAGCGGCCGCCGCCCACTGTCCGGTGTCGATACTGCGCTGAGCGAATCGGCGCGCAAGACATTCGAGGTGTTCACGACGATCCGCGAGGCGCAGGACCGGTTCGGTGCCGAGGTCATCGAGTCGTACATCGTCTCCATGACGCTCGGTGTGGACGACGTCCTCGCGGCGGTCGTACTGGCCCGCGAGGCGGGGCTGGTGGACGTCCACTCCGGACAGGCCCGGATCGGGTTCGTGCCGCTGCTGGAGTCGGTGGCCGAGCTGGACTCTGGCGGGCAGCTGCTGGACGAGCTGCTGTCGCTGCCGGCGTACCGGGCGGTCGTGTCGGCTCGCGGCGACGTGCAGGAGGTGATGCTGGGCTACTCCGACTCCAACAAGGAGGCCGGCATCACCACCTCCCAGTGGGCGATCCACCGCGCGCAGCGGGCACTGCGCGACGTGGCGGCGCGGCATGGCGTACGGCTGCGGCTGTTCCACGGCAGGGGCGGCACGGTGGGCCGCGGCGGAGGGCCGGCGCACGAGGCGATCCTGGCCCAGCCGTACGGCACTTTGGACGGTGCCATCAAGGTGACCGAGCAGGGTGAGGTCATCTCGGACAAGTACACCCTGCCCGCGCTGGCCCGGGAGAACCTGGAGCTGACCGTGGCCGCGGTGCTGCAGGCCACGCTGCTGCACACCAAGTCTCGGGTGCCCGCGGACGCGCTCCAGCGCTGGGACGGCGTGATGACCACCGTCTCCGACGCGGCGTACCGGGCGTACCGGATGCTGATCGAGGATCCGGACCTGCCGGAGTACTTCTGGGCGTCCACCCCGACTGAGCTGCTCAGCTCGCTCAACATCGGCTCCCGGCCGGCGAAGCGGCCGGACTCCGGCGCCGGGTTGAGCGGGCTACGCGCCATCCCGTGGGTGTTCGGGTGGACCCAGTCCCGGCAGATCGTGCCCGGCTGGTACGGCGTCGGAACCGGCCTGTCCGCGGCACGCAAGGCGGGCCTGGCCGGTGTGCTGGCGGAGATGCACGAGAACTGGCACTTCTTCCGGACCTTCATCTCCAATGTGGAGATGATGCTGGCCAAGACCGACCTGGGCATCGCCCGGCGGTACGTGCAGACGCTGGTGCCCGAGCCGCTCCAGCCGATCTTCACCCGGATCGAGGCGGAGTACCACCGCACGGTCCGCGAGGTGCTCGCGGTCACCGGCGAGGCGGCACTGCTGGACAGCAACCCGGTGCTGCAGCGCACGCTCGCCGTCCGCGACACCTACCTGGTCCCGCTGCACCACCAGCAGGTGGCGCTGCTGCGCCAATATCGCGAGCTCGCGAGGGGTACCGGCAAGCCCAGCCGCGAGGTCGGGAGCGCGACCGGCCAGCGGGGCCGCCGGCCCTCAGCTGCCGGCGGCCCGGGCGTGTGCGTGGACCCCACCCTGGAGCGGGCGCTGCTCACCACGGTCAACGGCATCGCCGCCGGTATGCGCAACACCGGCTGAGCTGCGGATATCCGTCAACTTCCATCGGCTTTCTGCCGGCCGGCCACGACTGAAGTCGGCGCGCGTTGTCGTGCTCAGCCTGGGCGGCACCGGCGGATCCGCCGCGCTCGGGGCGGAGACTGTTGTCTCCGCCAAAGGCGGATGCTGTCATTGAGTCGGTTCTGGGTTGGCGGCGACTGGGTTGAGGTGAGCTGTGGCGGCAGAGAGCCCGCGCCTGGCGCGGCTTGCCAAGAGCATCGATGAAGGGGTGCCCGGCGCGCTTGACGCCTTCTGGCGCGAGGTGACCGAGTCCGGTGCCCCACTTGTCGAGCGTCTTGGCGACGGGTCGGCGCTAGTGACGTTCCTCTGGCGCGGCCAGGCACGCTCGGTGGCGACAGACTGGGGAGTACGGCTCGAGCTTACCCGCCTGGCCGGGACGGACCTGTGGTACGCCACCGAACGGATGTCCACCGACGTCCGTACCGTTTACTACTTTCGTCGCGACGGCGCGCGGGGCAAACCGTGCACCCCGAACGGGGACGGCCCGGTCCACGTCGATCCGGCGAACCCACGGCGGCTGAGGTTTCCAGCGGATCCTGGTGATCCGACCGACCAGGACACTTGGGTCTCCATTCTGGAGCTCGCCGATGCCCCGGTCGAACAGTGGAGCATCTCGCGACCCGGCGTTGCCCGCGGCCGACTGTTACGGGACACCATCAGGAGTGCCACGCTGGGCGGCCGGCGGCGGGTCTGGGTGTACCGGCCGGCCGGCGTGCCGACCGCCGGGCTGCCGTCGCTGGTCGTGTTCGACGGCTACCTGGCCCGCACCGTCCTGCGGATTCCCACCACATTGGACAACCTGATCGCGGCACGACAGGTACCGCCGCTGGTGGCCCTTTTCGTGGCCACGTCGAACGGCAAGCGACGACTCCGGGAGCTGAGCCCCGGACGGCCGATCCGGGACTTCCTGACCGGCGAGTTGATGCCATGGGCCCGCCGGCGATGGGGTCTGGCGACCGACCCGGCTCGCAACGTCGTCGCTGGAGTGTCGATGGGCGGGCTGGCCGCCGCGTACGCGGGCCTGTGCGCACCAGACGTGTTCGGCGCGGTCATCGCCCAATCTGGCAGCTTCTGGTGGGCTCCGCCCGGTGCGGAGCCCGGGTGGCTGGCCCGCCGGTTCGCCGATGGTCCTCGGCTGCCGCTGCGCTTCTATCTCGACGTCGGCAGCCGTGAAACCGAGGACTTTGGACGAGGTCTGACGCAGGTGGCGGCGAACCGGCAGATGCGTGACGCCCTGCTCGCCCGTGGCTACCCGGTGACCTACGTCGAGTACGCGGGTGGCCACGACTACGTGAACTGGCGCCGAACGTTCGCCGACGCGATGCTCGCCGTGCTCAGTGGGGCTCCGGGCCCGGCTAGCTCGTCTCGATGAGGACGTACGCGAAGCTGGGTCAGGAGGTCTCGCCGGTGAGGGTGAAGGAGCGCAGGCGGTCGATGGCGAGCACCGTGCTGGCCACGGTCAGGATCGCCGCCATCACCACCGCCAGCGGCACCGACACCCGGCCGGTCAGCATGCTGGTGTGGGCGACCGAGTCGGCCACCGAGATGGTGTACTGCTGGACGCTGAGCACCCGGGTACCGGAGAGCAGGTTGGTCAGCAGCCCCTCCCAGATCATGATGTACGCCAGCCCGAGCAGCACCGGCCGCCGGCTGAGCAGGCTCAGCAGCAGGAACAGCGCCGAGTAGGTGACCGCGCCGAGCGCCGTACCGGCCGCCAGCCCGGCGCCCAGCCGGACCGAGTCGGTCAGCGCTCCGGCCACGAACATCGGGACCGCGGTGCTGACCACCGTGATGGCCGCCGCGACCACCAGCTTGGCCAGGATGATCTCCCGCCGGGGCAGCGGCTTGGTGAGGATGTGCACCGCGGTGCCGTCCTCGATCTCCGAGCCGAGCACGCCGGCGCCCACCACCAGCGCGACGATCGGCAGCATCACCGCCACGCCGAGGCCGACCAGCACCGCCGGGCCCCAGTCCGAATTGGACACGCCGGAGGCTCGGCCGAGCGCCACCAGGCCGATGACCAGCACCGGCAGCGGGAAGAGCAACAGGAAGCGGCGCCGGCCGAACAGCCCGCGCGCGGTGATCCAGGCGATGGTTGGGTTCATGACGCCACCAGGTAGGAGAAGACGCTTTCCAGGGACTCGTCGGAGGGCAGCACGCGGCGCACCCGGATGCCCTCGGCCAGGGCGACCTTCGGCAGCGTTCGGGTGAAGGTGCCGTAGTCGCCGGCCTGGACGGTCAGGCCGGCGCCCGACAGCTCGACCCCGGTCACCGAGGCCTGGCCCATCAGGGCCACGGCGAGCCGCCGGTCGTCGCTGGAGTGGACGGAGAACACGTGTGGCCGGTGGGTCATCATCCGGCGGATGGACCGGTAGTCGCCGGAGGCGGCCAGCCGGCCGGCGACGATCACCTGGACGGTGCCGGAGACCTGCTCGACCTCCTCGAGGATGTGCGAGCT
This sequence comes from Micromonosporaceae bacterium, assembly GCA_019689695.1. Taxonomy (GTDB): domain Bacteria; phylum Actinomycetota; class Actinomycetes; order Mycobacteriales; family Micromonosporaceae; genus JADGHA01. The sequence goes on from JADGHA010000189.1 coordinate 6,618, forward strand.
GAACAGGATGGTGCGGCCCGCGTCGCCGAGCTGGTGCAGCAGGTCCATCATCTGCAGCCGCTGGCGCGGGTCCATGCCGTTGAACGGCTCGTCCAGCACGAGCACCTCCGGGTCGTGCACCAGCGCCGCGGCCACCCGGGTGCGCTGGCGCATGCCCTTGGAGTACTGGTCGATCCGGCGGTCCTGCGCTCCAGTCATCTCGACCAGCCCAAGCGCCCGCCGGGCGGCCGCCTCCGGGTTGGGCAGCCGGTGCAGCTTGGCGTTGGCGAGCACGAACTCCCAGGCGGTGAGGAAGCCGTGCACCGCCTCGCGCTCGCTGACCAGCCCGAGGATCCGGTACACGGACGGGTTGCGCCAGGCGGGGGCGCCGGCCACCCGGACCTCGCCCCGCGACGGCGGGAGGAAGCCGGCCATCATGTGCAGCAGGGTGGTCTTGCCGGCCCCGTTCGGGCCGAGCAGCCCGGTCACGCCCGGCCCTAGCGTCATGGTGATGTCGTTGACCGCCACCACGTTGCCGTACCAGCGGGACACATTGGACAGCTCCACAGTGGTCATCGGGTGGCCACCTTCCGGTACCGGGCGATCAGGAGAGCGACGCACGCGGCCACGAACACGACGGTGGTCACCCCGTACGCCGGGCCGTAGTCGCCGACGTTGAAGGCGTCGGTGTTGCCGAACAGCCAGTCCCCGTCGCCCTGCACCAGCGAGGCCGGGTTGGGCAGGCCGGCCAGGTAGCGCACGGCGTCCGAGGGCATGCTCGACAGCACGCCCGTGATGGGACCGGTCATCAGGAAGACGCCGACGACGCCCCCGGCCGCGAACGCCCGCTTGCCGGTCAACGAGGAGACCAGCAGCGCCAGGCTGGAGAAGACGATCGCGTGGATGCCGGCGTAGGCCAGCCCCGGGAGCAGGTCCAGCAACTCGTCCCAGGCGGCGCCGACGTCGTCGGCGCCGCACCCGCCGCCCAGGAACATGATAAGCGGTTGCGCGCCGAGCCGCCGCC
>JADGHA010000190.1 GCA_019689695.1 Micromonosporaceae bacterium
CCCCCGATGCGGCGGCACCGTGCGCCGGCGCCGCGGGGGCGAACACCGCGGGCCGGGTCACAGGCTCTGCCGGTGGCTGGGCCGGGGTGCGCAGCGGAACGGCGGCGGTCGCTCTGGCGCGGGCCACCACCCCCGCATCCGCCTGCCCGATCCGCCCCAACCGCTCCCGAACCTCGGCCGGCGTGGGCAGGCGCGCGTCCCCGCGGGCGAGCTGGGCGACGAACCAGGCGGGCAAATACCCCTCGATGGGCAGGCCGGGGTTGACCGCCAGCCACCACTGCTGGTTGGGCCAGGTCTCCGCCAGCTCGTGGTAGGGGACCTTCCGGGCCGATCCGGCATGCTGCGCCAGGCATATCCGCAATGCCTCATTCGAGGTGAAGGCGAGCACGTGCGTGCGCCCACCCGAGGACCAGGTGCCCCAGCCCATCGGGGCCCGGCCGGCGATCGACTCCGACGACAACGGAAGCAGCAGCTCGGTGCGCGCGAGGATGCGGAAGTAGAGCTCCTGGTCTCCCGCACGCAGCGCATCCCGCATCGCGGTCTCGGCTTCAGTGGCCGGAGCCCATTTTGTCACGGCCACCTCCAACAGAATCAGGCCGTAAGCACCGGTAACAACTTACAAGGTCAATCCATGATCACGATGGGTGGGCACGGCGAAGATGCAAGTTGAAGTACCATCCCGGCCGGGATAGTGCCCCATCGGCGGACGCACCGGGAGACCCGACGCGACATGGCGCTGCTGCGAGCAACCACGGCAGTGGTACTCCTCGCCGTCGTCGGCGTGGCGCTGACCAACCCGCCGGCCCGGGCGGCCGAGCCGGCGTGCCGGACCGAGAGCGCCACGCCCGGCCAGCGCATCACGGCCGTGCCGTGGCCGCAGGAGCGCTTCGCCCCGGACCGGCTTGCCTCGTTCGCGGACGGTAGCGGGGTCACCGTCGCGGTGATCGACTCCGGGGTGGACGCCAACCACAAGCAGCTGGCCAACAAGGTGCGCGCCGGCACCGACTTTCTGGACCCGGGCGGGACCGGACGCATCGACTGCGCCGGACACGGGACAGCGGTGGCGAGCATCATCGCCGCGCGCAGGGTGAACAAGGTCGGCTTCCGCGGCCTCGCCCCCGGGGTCGAGATCCTGCCGATACGCGTCAGTGAGAAGCGCGAGCTGGTGGACGGCACGGCGACCGGCGAGACGGTCTCCGCGGCCGGCTTCGCCGACTCGATCGACTGGGCGGTGGACCACGGCGCCGACGTCATCAACCTCTCCGTCGTGCTCTACGCCGACAACGCCGCCGTCAAGCGGGCCATCGCCCGCGCGGTGCGGGCGGACGTGGTCGTGGTGGCCGCGGTCGGCAACCAGTACGAGAAAGGAAACCCCCGGCCGTACCCGGCCGCGTACGACGGTGTGCTGGGGGTCGGCGCCATCGTGGCGGACGGCACCCGGCTGCCGCAGTCGCAGGTTGGCCCGTACGTCGACATCATGGCACCGGGCGGCGACGTCACCGCGGCAGCCACCGGCGGCGGGCAGGTGGCCGACTTGTCCGGCACGAGCTACGCCGCCCCGTTCGTCTCGGCCACCGCCGCGTTGCTGCGCGAGTACTATCCGGAGCTCAGCGCAGCGGAGATCATCCGGCGCATCAAGGCGACCGCGGATCCCGCGCCGGGTGGCAAGGACAGCGCCGCGTACGGCGCCGGTGTGGTCAACCCGTACCGGGCGCTGACGGAGACGGTGACCACCGGCGATCCGGAGCAGGCGCAGCCGCTGCCGGCGGCCTCGGTGGACCCGGCGGCCGTCGCGGCGCAGCGGCAGGCGGAGCGGACCCGGCACCGGGCGTTGTGGCTCGCGCTGGGCGGCGCCCTGGTCGCGGCCGTCGCCCTGCTCTGCGCGATCGTGGTCCCGCGCGGCGCCCGCCGCCACTGGCGCCCGGCGGCCTGAGCTTGCCGAGGGACGACCCTCCGGTACGACGGTCCAGGCTGGACGATACGGCGAGGGCGGACCCGCGACACCGCGGATCCGCCCTCTGCTGTCCGGTCCTGCCGGTTTCCCGGGCTTACTGGAAGAGGTCCCGGTTGCGGTTCTCCGTCGCGTTGTAGTCGGCAGTGGACTCGACGAGCGCCTTCTGGATGTCACGCAGCATCTGTGCGAGGTCGTTCGCCGCGTTGGTCCAGATCTGCTGGCGCTGGTGGTACGCCGCCTGGGCCGGGCCGGACCAGGTCTGCACCAGCGGCTGCGCGTCCTGGTTGAGCTGGTCCAGATCGGACGTCAGCTTGTTGATGGCGGACTGGATGTCCGCGGCCGCCTGGTGCATGGCGTTGAAATCGACGACAAGCTGGTCGGTCGTCATGGTGCAATCCTCCCCAGAGTCCTCAGAGCGGCAGGTTGACGCCGCCGCGGTTGGTGGCGGCGACCCGCTGCTGGGCCGCTTCGTCGCTGCTGGTGTAGTTCTGACCCGAAGACCGGATCGCCGCGGCGGTCTCGCTCAGCGCCCGGTTGATCTTCTGCATGTCCTCGTGCCAGGCCAGCTTCACCTGGGTGAAGGACGTGCCACCGGCGCCGACGAACCTGGACTGCAACGGCTCGAGCTGGCTCATCAGCGACGACAGCATGCTCTGCAGTGAGCTGTTGGTCGACTCGAACCTCCCCGCTACCTGTTCCATGACCGCGGCTTGCGCCTCTGTCGTGGACACCCGGTACGTCACCCCGCTTTCCCGATGTGAGAATTTCTCGGCACCGCCGTCCATTCTGGAGCGGCGGACGTCACGGCCATTCGGCAAACAGTGACCTGCTGACGGTAGCGGCAGACGTCAACGTTCGGTAGACCCTATCCATAGGGTAGTCAGCCGCGCACCGCTGGTGCCCGAGCCGCATCCGGATCCAGCGCGTGCCCGGACGGCAGCAACGACACCAGGCTCGCCGGCATCCGCACCGGCCGGACCGAACCGTAGCCGAGCATGCTCAACACCTCGCGGCTCGGCACCGCGTACCGCACGCCCAAGTCCGTGACCACCGACAGCGCCCCACCGGAGGCCCCCGGCGCCGGAGCCGACTCCACCACGGCGCCGCGCCCCGGCGGCACGACCACCAGATCGGCCAGGACGGTGCCGCCCTCGGTGCGCTCGCCCGTCCGCACCGCTTCCGCCGGGTCCGGCACCTTCGTGGAGACGCGCACCTCGGCCACGCCGGAGTCGCCGCGCACCACCGCGCAGATGGTCCCCTCGGGCGGCGTCGCCACCGCCGGCACGGTGGCCGGCAACGCGCCATCGCCGTCCTTCGGCACCAGCGACTTCGACTTCGGCTTGTCGAGGTACTCACCGGAGCTGAGCTTCGTCGGCTGCTTCTGCGCGGCCTCGGCGAGCAGCAGCGCGCCCTGCACCGCGGTGATCTCGGCAAGGCCGTCCCGCATCCCCACCGCGTACTGCTTGCCGCCGCCCAGGCTGGTCACCTCGAACACCTCGCCGACCGTGGTGCCCGGCACCGCCGAGGATTCCTCGCCCCGGCCGGGAATGTCCACTGGGGCCAGATCGCTGCCGGCCGGGACGGCGTTGAGCAGCGCGGGCGCCACGCGCACCAGCTGCTGGCTGGACCAGCCGAGCGCGGGCAGGACCAGGTCCCGGTCCCGTACCCGATGCCGGTGGTTGTGCCAGATCATGTGGACCGAACCGTCCGGGTGCCGGGCCAGCACCGCTTTGTCGCCAATGGACTGTCCACTGGTGACCGCACTGCCGCCGGCGGCCGCACCGACCAGCAGCACCGAGCGCGGCGTGTCCTCGGACTCGTCGGTACGGGCGGAGCAGAGCGTCCACGGCGGCCCGACCAGCCGCTTGGCGGTCGGCAGCGAGTCGGGCGCGTCGCTGATGCCCAGCGGCCTGCCGCGCGCCACCCCGGCGATCGACTTGCTGGAGACGAGCACCCGGCGCGGCTCGGACTTGCCGACGATGAGCAGGGCAGAGGCGTAGTTCAGCACCGGGTGCAGCCGGTCGTCCCGGTAGACGAACAGGGCGCCGGTCTCCTTCTCGACGATCACCGCGTCGGTGGTGCGCCAGTTGGTCGAGCCGCCGCCGACGATCAGGCCGTACACCGCGATGCCGGCCAGCGCGATCCCGGCGACCAGGACGCTGGCCAGGGTGGCCGCGGCGGCCCGGCGGAACGGGGACTGCGCCGGATCGGTCTCCCGCATCACCAGGGCGGCCACCACCCGCTGCACCATGAACTGGTACGAGTGCAGCTGGTCCTGCCTCGAGGGCATCCCTCCCGGTCCCCCTCCCGTTACCATGTCCGGCGGGCGCGACTGCATGGGGAGGTTACCGCGATGACCACCGACGTGGTGCCCTCCGCGCGCCGCGCACCGGCCGCGACCGTCCACGCCAGACCGCGGCCGGGCACGGTGCTGGGCGTGCGCGGCGGCCAGATCGTCGCCGCCGAGGTCGCGCTGGCCCTGCTGGTCGCGGCCGCCGGGCAGGGCCTGGTCGCGCTGGCCGGGGCCACCGTCGCCGCGGCGGCCATCATCACCGTCGCCTGGGTCCGGGTACGCCGGCGCTGGCTGTTCCAGTGGCTCGCCATCGCCCTGCGGTACGCCGGGCGCCGCCGCGCGCTGCCCGCCCGCGCGCACCCGGCGGCGCTGCTGGACCTGGTGCAACCGGGCGGGCAGGTCCTACCCGCGGAGCTCGACCGTGACCCGGCGGCCGTGGTCAGCGACGCGTACGGGCTGACCGCCGTGATCGAGCTGGGCGACTCGGCCACGCTGGTGGCCGACACCGTCGCCGCCCTGCCCAGCCCGGCGGCGCTGCTGCCGACCCCGGCCCCGGACCTGCCGCCGGTGCGCATCCAGCTGCTGGTCACCGGTGCCCCCGCCCCGGCGGCGCGGGCCGGCGCCGGCACCCCGGCCACCTCCTACCGGCAGCTGACCGAGGGGCGGCTGCTCTGCCAGCAGCGGGTCGTCCTCGCGGTGCGCGTGCTGCGCACCCACGGGTGGGACGAGCCGGACCTGCTCCGCTCGCTGTCCAGCCTGGTCCGCAAGGTGCGCCGCCGGCTCGGCCCGGTGCCGTCGCGCCCGCTGGGTGAGGCCGCCACCCTCGCCGCACTCGCCGACCTGGCCCATCACGACGGTGCCCAGCCGGCGCGCGAGGGCTGGCACGCGATCCACCTCGGCGGGCTGCTGCAGACCACCTACCGGCTGCGCCGCTGGCCCGACCTGCGCGCAGAGACCGCCCGCCACCTGGTGCCGCGGCTGCTCGCCCTGCCCGCTGCGGCGACCACCGTGTCCCTCTCCGTCGACTCTGGACTCTCCGGGCCGGAACTGGTGGTACGCCTGGCCGCGACCGGCCCGGCCGCGCTCTCCGCGGCCAGCCAGGCGCTGCGACGGCTGCTGGCCGCGGAGAGTGCCGGCGCGCAGCGGCTGGACGGCGAGCACCTGGACGGTCTCGCCGCGACCCTGCCGCTCGGCGGCCCGGCGCCGCAGCCCGCCTCCGCACCCGCCCATCCGGCCGGCGGAGTCGCCCAGCTGCACCTGCCGCTCGGCGGCGACGGGTTGATGATCGGGACGAACCGGCACGGCGCCCCGGTCACGCTCCGGCTGTTCCGCCCCGAGCCGACCCGGATGATGCTCGTCGGCGGGATCCGCGCCGCACAGGTGCTCGCCCTGCGGGCGATGGCGCTGGGTGCCCGGGTGGTGGTGCAGACGTCCCGGCCGTACTCCTGGGAGCCGTTCGTCCGCGGGGTGAGCGCGCCAGGCGAGGCGATCGTGCTGGTGCCGGCGGGACGGGCAGTGACGCTGCCACCGGGTACCGCCATGCACCCGCTGCTGCTGGTCGTCGACGTCGGCCCGGTCGGCTTGGACACCGGGGCCGGCTGGCAGGCGACGATGATCGTGCGGGACGAACTGGCACCGGTGGACGTGGACGCGCTGTCCCGCGCCGACCTGGTGGTGCTCCAGCCGCTGCGGCCGGACGAGGCGGCGCTGGCCGCGGGCACGCTCGGGCTGGGCGAAGCGCAGGCGTGGCTGACCCGGATCCGGGCGGACATGGTAGGCGTGGTCAACCGCCGTTCGGTCCGCTGGGCGCTGCTCGGCGCCACCCCGATCGAGCAGCAGCTGATCGGCGCACCGACCCGCTGAGGCCGTGCCCCCACGTCGGCGAGCCGGCGTGCGAAGATCGCGCGCATGGGTATTCTCATCCGGCTGGCCGTCAGCGCGGTGGCGCTGTGGATCGCCACGCTGGTGATCGATGGCATCACCGTCACCACCGACTCGACCGGCAAGAAGATCGGCACGCTGGTGCTGGTCGCGGCGATCTTCGGCGTGGTCAACGGCGTGCTCCGCCCGATCATCAAGGTGGTCGGGTGCGCCTTCTACCTGCTCACGCTCGGCCTCATCGCGCTCGTGGTCAACGGTGCCCTGTTCCTGCTGAGCAGCTGGATCGCCGACCAGCTGGGGCTGCCGTTCCACGTTGCCGACTTCTGGCCCAGTGCGGTGCTGGGCGCCCTGCTCGTCGGCGTGATCAGCTGGCTGCTCAACATGATCATCCCCGACTTCGGCCGCGACAAGGACTGACGGGTCGCCCGCGCCTCGGCCACCGGAGCCGGATTGGCCGGCGACACTGGACGTGGCCGCCGATACAGTCGGGCCGTGCTGACCATCACCAACGCCGACGGCTACACCGTTTCCACCGACCCGAGCCGGCTGGACCTGGACCGGGTGTACACCTGGCTGTCCACCGACGCGTACTGGGCGCGCGACCGGCCACGGGACGTGGTGGAGCGGGGCTTCGCCACCTCCCTGCCGTTCGGCGTGTACCGGCCAGACGGTGTCCAGGTCGCGGTCGCCCGCGTGGTGACCGACTCGGCCACGTTCGCCTGGCTCTGCGACGTCTACGTCGAGCGCGCCGAGCGCGGGCGCGGCCTGGGCAGCTGGCTGGTCAAAACGGTCCGTGACGAGCTCGCCGCCCGCGGCGTACACCGGATCCTGCTCGCCACATTGGACGCCCACGGGGTCTACGCCAAGCTCGGCTTCATCCCGCTCGCCGAGCCCGGCAACTGGATGGAGCTGGGCAAGCCGTGAGGCTACTCACTCGAAAGGACCTGGTCACGCCGGGGGCCTTACGGTGGAGAGTGTGGGCGATCTGCAACTCGGGTATCTCTACGGCTTCGGCGCGTACCTGCTCTGGGGCTTCTTCCCGCTCTACATCAGACTGCTGGAGCCGAGTGGCGCGGTGGAGATTCTCGCCCACCGGGTGATCTGGTCGCTCGCCTTCGTCGCCCTGCTGCTCGCCGTGGTGCGCCGCTGGCGCTTTCTGCGCAGCCTGGCGCGCCGGCCACGGGTGCTGGGCGGAATCGTGGTCGCCGCCACGCTCATCGGCCTCAACTGGGGGACGTACATCTACGGCGTGAACAGCGATCGCGTGGTGGAGACCTCGCTGGGCTACTTCATCACACCGCTGCTGACCGTACTGCTCGGTGTGGTGGCGCTGCGCGAGCGGATGCGCGCCCTGCAGTGGGTCGCCGTCGCCATCGGCGCGGGCGCGGTCGTCGTGCTCACCGCAGACTACGGGCGCCCGCCGTACATCGCGCTCACCCTCGCCGCGAGCTTCGGGTCGTACG
>JADGHA010000191.1 GCA_019689695.1 Micromonosporaceae bacterium
GTGTACCCCGATTAAAGGGACATATCCCCATATTTTGGGGTACACAAGTGCAAGATCGCGGGGGGGATGGTGGCTGAAAGGCTGAGGGTTTCGTCACGCGAGCGGCCGGTGCGCGACGAGCCGATCTGGACTGAGAATGAAGGTCCGGAGCCTCCCCAGGACCCGGTAAGGGAGCCCGGCGGTCTCGTACCGCCGGGCTCTCGCACTGTTCGCGCCGGTGGCACGGCAGGATTTCGGGCATGCCCACACCACCCCCGGCCGACGTGACCGATCTGCCCGACACCTCGCCGCACGAGGTGGAGTCGCGGGCCGAACTGGACCGGCACCTCGCCACCGGCAGCCTCGCCGGGCTCGTCGTCCAAGGGCTGCGGCTGGATGCCGACCCGGTGCCCGACCTGGCCGCGGTCGACCTCACCGACACCCTCTTCGTTGGCTGCCACTTCCCGTCCCGGGACGTCGAGGCGGATCTGGTACGCCGCGGCGCGCACGTCATCCCACCGCTGGCCGGCACGCCGTACCCCACCCAGCCGTCGCGGCTCTACACGCCGGAGGACCTCGCCGAGGGCTTCGCCAGGGGCGGTTTCGCCACCATGTACGACACGGTCGTGTACCACCACTTCCGGGCACACGGGGGAGCCACCCCGGAGGTCCGGGAGGCGCTCGCTCAGCGCCTGCACGACCACGGCATCGACAACGCACTCGCCGATCTCACGCGGTCCTGGCGGGCCGAGCACGGCGCCGCATCGGTGGTCGGGGTGATGGGCGGTCACGCGGTGGCCCGCGGCAGCACGCCGTACCGGCTCGCGGCGACGCTCGGCTGGGAGCTGGCGCGCGCCGGCCGGCTGGTCGTCACCGGCGGAGGGCCGGGCGTGATGGAGGCGGCCAACCTCGGCGCGTACCTGTCCAGCCGCCCGCTGGACGAGCTGAACGCCGCGATCGACCTGCTCGCCCGCGCGCCAGACTTCCGCGACCACGACCGGTACACCGAGGTCGCGCTAAAGGTCCGGGCGTCCGTCGAGCTCGAGCCGGTCGCGTGGCCGCGGCGGGGCGGGTTGGCCATCCCCACCTGGCTGTACGGCCACGAACCGGCGAACTTGTTCGCCGCCCAGATCGCGAAGTACTTCTCCAACGCGATCCGCGAGGACACCATCCTGCGACTGGCCAGGGGCGGTGTGGTGTTCGCCCCCGGCTGGGCCGGCACCGTCCAGGAAATCTTCCAGGCCGCGACCAAGGCGTTCTACGGCACCGACGGCCCGAGCGGCCCGCTGGTCTTCCTGGACAGCGTGTACTGGCGGACCACGCTGCCGGTGGAGGCGCTGCTCGGGCCGCTGCTGGCGGCGTCGCCCGCGGGCGACCTGTCCGGGCTGGTCCGCGTGACCGATGACGTTCGCGACGCGGTCGCGCACATCCTCCGGGAAAGTGCGGGCGAGGCGATCCCCTCGACCGGCACTTACCCGGAGAATGCGGAGGTTACTTGAGGCGCGTGCCGGTCGAGCGCAGGTCCTGGCAGGCGCGCACCACCCGGGCCGCCATGCCCGCCTCGGCCGCCTTGCCCCACGACCGCGGGTCGTAGACCTTCTTGCTGCCCACGTCGCCGTCCACCTTGAGCACACCGTCGTAGTTGGTGAACATGTGGTGCGCGACCGGCCGGGTGAAGGCGTACTGCGTGTCGGTGTCCACGTTCATCTTCACCACGCCGTAGTCCAGCGCCGCGCGGATCTCCTCCAGCAGCGACCCGGACCCGCCGTGGAACACCAGGTCGAACGGCTTCTCCTTGCCGTACTTGGCACCCACCGCATCCTGGATCTCCTTGAGGATGTCCGGACGCAGCTTGACGTTGCCCGGCTTGTAGACGCCGTGCACGTTGCCGAAGGTGAGCGCTGCCATGTAGCGGCCCTTTTCGCCGAGGCCGAGCGCGGCCGCGGTGGCCATGCCGTCCGCCACCGTGGTGTAGAGCTTCTCGTCGATCGCGCCGACGATGCCGTCCTCCTCGCCGCCGACGACGCCGACCTCGATCTCCAGCACCACCCGGGCGGCCGCGGCCTCGGCCAGCAGCTGCTCGGCGATCTGCAGGTTCTCGGCGAGCGGGACGGCCGAGCCGTCCCACATGTGCGACTGGTACAGCGGAGCCTCGCCCCGGGCAACCCGCTCCTTGGACATGGCCAGCAGCGGGCGGACGAACTTGTCCAGCTTGTCCTTGGGGCAGTGGTCGGTGTGCAGGGCCACGTTGACCGGGTACTTCTTCGCCACCTCGGTGGCGAACGCGGCGAACGCGACCGCGCCGGTCACCATGTCCTTCACCGTGGATCCGGACAGATACTCCGCGCCCCCGGTGGAAACCTGGATGATGCCGTCGCTCTCCGCCTCGGCGAAACCGCGCAGCGCGGCGTTGAGGGTCTGCGACGAGGTGACGTTGATCGCCGGGTACGCGAAGGCGCCGGCCTTAGCGCGGTCGAGCATCTCGGCGTAGACCTCAGGGGAAGCGATGGGCATGTCGAACGCTCCTAGCTGGTGGCGGTACGGACCGCGCTGTCCCTTCTTCCGCAGTATCCCGCAGCGGCCCTGCCCGGGTGAAACGGCCCCGGTCGGTTAGCGCCGCCACCCGGCCGGCCGTACCGTGATACATGAGTGCCCACCAGAAGGAGGGGTCATGGCCCAGCCCGACGAGGAGTTCATTCCCGAGGAGCACCTCGCGCCGGAGGATCGTGACTTCGAGGTCTCGGACGCGGACGCGCTCGAGCAGGCGGCGCCGGTCGACCCGGCGGCCGATCCGGTCGAGGTGCACCGCGGCCTGGAGGTCGGCGAGTGGGACGCGATCGAGCAGGCCCACGTGGTCGACCTCGACGACGAGTACCGCTGAGCGGCCCGCGGGAGGCGGCGAGGGCCGGCCGGACGGTTCATTCGGAGGACGTCAAGGCGAACGCCCCGTAGCCGACGACGCGGCTGGGGTCGCCGGTGGTCTCTGCCGACGTGCACAGGTGCAGCAGGCCGGGGCGCAGGCCGCGGTGCCGGGCCCAGGCCAGCAGGCCGCGCAGGGCGTAGCAGCCGCAGGCATCCCGGACGCCGATGCGGTCCGGCTCGAGGTCGAGGATGGCCTGGGCAGTGCGGGCGTCCTGCCGCTGGGCGGCGTCCAACTGGAGGTAGTGCGACAGGTCGGTGCTGCAGAGCACCAGCGTGCCTGGTCGGGCGGCGGCGAGCAGGGCGATCCGTACGTCGTCCGGGCGGCACGCGCCGACCGCCAGCGGGACAACCGGAACGCCGGCTGGGAGTATCCGCTGCAGGAAGGGCAGCTGCACCTCCAGCGAATGCTCCCGCTCGTGCGGCAGGTCGTCGAGGCTGGCGTACCCGGCCTCGGCCAGCCCGGCCACCTCGGCCTGGTCGATCGGCACCGAGCCGAGCGGGGTCAGCCAGGCCGCCGTGGCCGGCGCGGCACACCCGGCCAGCCGTACGTAGTGCGCGGGCCCGATGAGCACCACCCGTTCCACCTCGGCCGCGTGTCGGCGCAGGCGGGCGTAGACCCGGGCCGCGGTCGGGCCGGAGTACCGGTAGCCGGCGTGCGGGACGATGTACGCCTCGGCGACCGGCTCGCCCGCGCCGCCGTCGGCGGAAGCACCCGCGGCGCCCGCGCCGTCGGCGGAAGCGCCCGCGGCGTCGGCGGCGTCGAGCAGGCTGTCCACCAGCGCGGCCAGCTCGCCGGCCCCGGCCGGGTAGAACAGGCCCGCCACCGCGGGCTGCCGGACATCCATGATCAAGCCGGGACGAGCCGGACCGGCAACCGGCGCGATCCCCAGCTGCCGGCCGGGCCGTCGTAGACGCCGGGGACCGCCGCGCCGCAGGAGCCGCACCGCCCGTCGTCGGTGAGCTGGTAGCGGACGATCTCGTACCAGTCGCGCACCACCGCGGGCTGGCCACAGGAGCCGCACCGGGTGGTCTGGCCGTCGGGGTCGTGCACGTTTCCGGTGTACACGTACCGCAGGCCCTGGTCGAGCGCGATCTGCCGGGCGCGGCGCAGGGTGGCCGGCGGGGTGGCCGGCACGTCCCGCATCTTGAAGTCCGGATGGAATGCGGTGAAGTGCAGCGGCACATCGGGGCCCAGGTGGTCGAGCAGCCAGGCGCACTGCGCGGCGATCTCCGCGTCCCCGTCGTTGTGGCCCGGGATCAGCAGGGTGGTGATCTCGAACCAGACGTTGGTCTCGTGCCGCAGGTACTGCAGGGTGTCCAGCACGGCTCCCAGCCGGGCAAAGGTGATCTTCTCGTAGAACGAGTCGCTGAACGCCTTCAGGTCGATGTTGGCCGCGTCCATGTGGCGGTAGAACTCGGCCCGGGGCGCCGGGTTCATGTAGCCGGCGCTCACCGCCACCGCCTTGATGCCGCGCTCCCGGCAGGCGTCCGCGACATCCATCGCGTACTCCATGAAGATCACCGGGTCGTTGTAGGTGAACGCGACGGAACGGCAACCCAACCGCTGCGCCGCCTCGGCCAGCGCCTGCGGCGAGGCCGCCGAGGAGAGGGTGTCGATCTCCCGGGACTTGGAGATGTCCCAGTTCTGGCAGAACCGGCAGGCCAGGTTGCAGCCGGCGGTGCCGAAGGAGAGCACCGCGGAACCGGGCAGGAAGTGGTTGAGCGGCTTCTTCTCGATCGGGTCCACGCAGAAGCCGGAGGACCGGCCGTACGAGGCGAGCACCACCTGGTCGTCCACCCGGCCCCGGACAAAGCACAGACCGCGCTGGCCCTCGTGGAGCTTGCAGGCACGCGGGCAGACATCGCACTGGATCCGGCCGTCCGGCAGGGCGTGCCAGTACGCGGTCGGCACCGTGTACGGGTCGGCCAGGCTGAGCGTGTCCGGGGCGGCCATCTTCCCACGGTAATACTCGGGCGATCCGGCGAGCCTTTCCTGGCACGATGGCGTGCGTGCTGCTGACCGTCTCCACCACCCACGATCCGGCGACGGATCTGGGCTACCTGCTGGTGAAGCACCCCGACCGGGTGCACCGGTTCGACCTGCCCACCGGCCGGGCGTACGTGTGCTTTCCAGAGGCGACGGCGCGGCGCTGCACCGCGGCCCTGATCCTCGACGTCGACCCGCCGGGAGTACGCAAGGGCGGGCGGGAGGCCGCCGCACCCCGCGGGCGTGGCAACGCCTTCGCCCTGCAGCCGTACGTCAACGACCGGGCGTACGCGGCCTCCAGCCTGCTCGCCGCGGCGCTGAACCGGGCCTTCCGGTCGGCGTTGCGCGGAGAGTCGAAGGAGCGCCCGGAGCTGGCGGCGGCGCCGATCCCGCTGGAGGTGCGCGTGCCGGTGCTGCCGTCGCGGGGCGGTCAGGACCTGGTCCAGCGGTTGTTCGCCCCGCTCGGCTGGGCGGTGGCGAGCACGCCGATCCCGCTCGACAGCGAGCATCCCGAGTGGGGTGCCAGCCACTACGTCGACCTCACCCTCACCGGCACGCTGCGGCTCAGCGACGCGCTGAACCACCTGTACGTACTGCTGCCGGTGCTGGACGACGCGAAGCACTACTGGGTGGCGCTGGACGAAGTAGACAAGCTGATCCGGGCGGGCACGGGCTGGCTCGCCGGCCACCCCGAGCGGGGCCTCATCGCCCGGCGCTATCTGGCGCATCGGCGTTCGCTGGCCGAGGCCGCGCTCGACCGCCTCGCCGAACCGCCCGTCGACGAGACGGCGACGCCGGCGGCGGAGCCGGAGGTGAAGCTGCCGTTGCTGGCCGAGCAGCGGCGGGCCGCGGTGCTCGCCGCGCTTGCCCGCACCGGCGCCCGGCGGGTGCTCGACCTCGGTTGCGGATCCGGGGCGCTGCTCGCGGCCCTGGTCCGTGACCTGCGGTTCACCGAGGTCGTCGGCGTGGACGTCGACACCCGGGCGCTGGAGCTGGCCGAGCGCCGGCTGCGGCTGGACCGCCTGCCGCAGCGCCAGCGGGACCGCATCAGGCTGTGGCAGTCCGCGCTCACGTACGCCGACGACCGGCTGCGCGGATTCGACGCGGCGGTCCTCATGGAGGTGGTCGAGCACGTCGACCCGGTACGCCTGCCGGCGCTGGAGGCGGCGGTCTTCGGCCACGCGCACCCGGCCACCGTGGTCGTGACGACGCCGAACGCGGAGTACAACGTGCGCTACCCCGGGCTGCCAGCCGGCCGGTTCCGGCACCACGACCACCGGTTCGAGTGGACCCGCGACCAGTTCCGGGACTGGGTCGGCCAGGTTGCGGCCCGGTACGGGTACCAGGCCGCGATCGAACCGGTCGGTGACCCCGATCCACAGGTCGGTGCGCCCACCCAGCTGGCGGTGTTCCACCGATGACCACTGTGGACATCCCGGAGCTGGCACTGGTGGTACTGGTCGGCATCTCCGGCTCCGGCAAGTCGACGTTCGCCCGCCGGCACTTCGCGCCCACCCAGGTGCTCTCCTCCGACGCGTTCCGGGCGATGGTGGTGGACGACGAGAACGACCAGTCGGCCACCGCGGACGCCTTCGAACTGCTGCACCAGGTCGCGGCGAAGCGGCTGCGCGCCGGCCGGCTGACCATTGTGGACGCGACCAACGTGCAACAGTTCGCCCGCGCCGCGCTGGTGAAGATCGCCCGCGACCACGATGTGCTGCCGGTGGCGATCGTCTTCGACGTGCCCGAGCCGGTGTGCTGGCAGCGCACGCAGGCCCGGCCGGACCGGACGTTCGGCCGCCAGGTGCTCCGCCGCCAGCATCACGACCTGCGTCGCTCGCTGGGTCAGCTGGCCAAGGAGGGCTTCCGCCGCGTGCACGTGCTGCGCGGCGCGGACGAGGTGGCCGCCGCCGAGGTCCGCTTGGACAAGCTGTTCAACGACCGGCGGGAGCTGTGTGGGCCGTTCGACATCATCGGCGACGTCCACGGCTGCCGTGCTGAGCTGGAGGCGCTGCTGGTCCGGCTCGGTTGGCGGCTGGAGCGGGACGACGCCGGCCGGCCGGTCGGTGCCCGCCACCCGGCCGGGCGTACCGCCGTCTTCCTGGGCGACCTGGTCGACCGAGGCCCGGACACACCCGGCGTCCTGCGCCTGGTGATGGGGATGGTCGCGGCCGGGACCGCGCTGTGCGTGATGGGCAACCACGAGCAGAAGCTGCTGCGTAAGCTGCGCGGGTCGCAGGTGCAGGTGCGGCACGGCCTGGCCCAGACGCTGGCCCAGCTGGACGCGGAGCCGCCGGAGCTCACCTCCCGGGTGGCCGCCTTCCTCGACGGCCTGATCAGCCACTACGTGCTCGACGAGGGCCGGCTGGTGGTCGCGCACGCCGGGCTCAAGGAGGAGTACCACGGCCGGACCTCGGGGCGGGTGCGGTCCTTCGCGCTCTACGGGGAGACCACCGGCGAGACCGACGAGTACGGCCTGCCGGTGCGCTACCCGTGGGCGCGCGACTACCGCGGTTCCGCAACTGTCGTATATGGACACACGCCGACTTTGGTGCCGGAGTGGGTGAACAACACCATCTGCATCGACACAGGCTGTGTCTTCGGCGGATCGCTGACCGCGTTGCGCTACCCGGAACGGGAGCTGGTGTCGGTGCCGGCCGAGCGCGCCGTCGAGATCGGTCGTCCAGTCGGCAATGCCGTAC
>JADGHA010000192.1 GCA_019689695.1 Micromonosporaceae bacterium
CGCGGCGCCCCGCCCCCCCCCCCCCCCCCCCCCCCCCCCCCCCCCCCCCCCCCCCACCGCTCTCCCCCGTTGTCCCCGCTCGTATCCCGGCTCGCGCTGGTCACGCCCGTCCGGTGCTGACTTGTTCGGCCGGCCCGCCCCGGATCACCCGGCCTGCCCAGTCGCGAACGGCCGTCCGCTCACGCCGGCCTGCCGGTCGTCCACCGCGCTGCTCCCCTCCTCCAGCGAAGCGTCAAGACGCTAACGAAGGGGTACGACATTTCTGTGCCGGTCCCCGCGGCATTTCCGTCCGGATCCGATCCCTGACCCCCGCCGCCACGTTGTAGAAGACATGGCGGTACTGGTCCATACGGCCCAACCCGACAGCCTCAGCGAGCCCGCGACCGTGGCTGAGCAGGAGGGTCAGGACACCGGGCGACCAGCGCGCGGTCTGGCGTGGCTCGCCAGGTTCGCCCCGGCGGTGCTGCCTGCGGTCATCATGCTCGTGGTCGGCCAGTACCACGCCCGCAACCCGAGCCTGGGCTGGGACGAGAACGCCACGCTCATCGTGTCGCAGCGCACGCTGGGCCAGATCGTCGACCTGATCCAGCACACGGACGGCTCCATAGCCCCGTACTACCTGTTCATGCACTTTTGGGTGGGCTTGTTTGGAACGTCGGAGATCGCGCTCCGGGCGCCTTCGATCGTCGCGATGGCGGCCGGCGTGGGGCTGGTCGGCGAGCTCGGCCGCCGCCTGCTCACCCCGGCCGCCGGGCTGCTCGCCGCGGTGCTGCTCACCGCGGTGCCGCTGACCTCGCGGTACGCGCAGGAGGCCAGGGTCTACGGCATCGCCTTCATGCTCGTCACCCTCGCCACGCTGCTGCTCTACCGGGCCGTCGAGCGGCCCACCTGGCGGCGCTGGTGCTGGTACGGGCTGGCCGTCCTGCTGGTCGGCCTGGCCCACGTCATCGCGCTGACCGTCCTGGCTGGGCACGCGTTCGTGGTCGGGAACCGGTGGCGTGCCCAGCCGGCTCGGCGGGCACTGGCCCGGTGGGTGCCGGTGACCGCGGCGGCGGTCGTGCTGGTCAGTCCGCTGCTCGTGCTCGGCTTGACCCAGCGCCGGGAGCAGCTGGACTGGATCAAGCCGGTCACCAGCGACACCATCCGCGCCGCGCCGGCCGACCTGTTCGGCGCGCCGGCCGTGGCATGGCTGGTCATCGGCCTGGCCATCCTGGCCACCTGGACCAACCGCGGGCTGCTCGCCGAGCTGGCGGTGGCCGCGGTCGTCCCGCCCGCCCTGCTGATCGCCGCGTCGCAGGTGACCAGCCCGATCTGGGTGCCCCGGTACGTGCTGTTCGTGCTGGCCCCGACCGCGCTGCTGGCCGCCGCGGCGGTGGCGCGGTTCCCGCTGCGTGCCGTGGTCGTCCTCGGGCTGGTGGCGGTGATGGCCTGGCCGGCCCAGGTGGCGCTGCGCGGTCCGGCCACCCACCACGGTCCCGACTTCCGCCGGATCGCCGGCATCGTCAGCGCCGGCCTGCGGCCGGGTGACGGCATCGTCTACGGCGGCGGGTCGTCGTGGTCGCTACGCGCCGGGGTGGACTATTACCTGTCCGGCAAACCCGCACCGGCCGACCTGCTGCTGGACCGGCCGGCGGCCGCGGTGGGCAGCCTGAGCGCCAAGGAGTGCGCGGACACCGCGGCCTGCGTCGGCAGAACCCGCCGGATCTGGCTGATCCGCCTGTACCAGCGGAAAGACCCGCTGGCAGCGGCCGGACCGATCGCGCCGATCCTGCGCGCCGGGTACCACAGCGTCCGCGTATGGCGGATCACCAAGGGGACCGTCGCACTCTACGAGCGCAACAGCTGAGACAACCCGGGCGGCCAGGACTGCGGAACCAGGTTGTCCGGCGCCGGGCCGGGATCCGTCACGGCGTGGCGAAGGTGATGGTCACCTTCTGGTACCCGAGGGAGCGCAGCAGCCCTTCCAGCATCTTGCGGGTGTTCTCCTGCGCCCGCTGGAGCAGCTCGGTGTCCTTGGCCGCCTGGGTTATCGCCTCCTCGGCACGCTGGTAGGTCTCCCGCTGCCGGTTCGGGTCGCCGGCGAACGCGTCCTTGATCCGGTTGAACAGCCCGCGCTGCTCGGCGAAGACGTAGCTGTCCTCGATGTTCAGGTGGGCCTCGCCGAGCTGCGGTGCCGGGAGACGGACCGAGACCGAGGTGCCGTCGGCGGACTCCACCACCGCGCCCTCGCCGATCGTGGAGAAGTCCACGTACGCCTCGACGCTGCCCACCCCGACGAACAGCGTGCGGTGGTTGAGCAGGAAATCCGGCACGTACTTGCGGTCGTCCTGCAGGTCGACCACGACCTGGAAGTTGCCCTGGGCAGCGGTGAACCGGCTCAGGTCCTGGATGGATTTGAGCAGCGGCGGCTGGGTGCGGTCGGTCTTCTGCTCGGCGAACGGGTTGGACAGGTGCGGCCAGAACCCGGTCGCACGCAGGCCGACCACGAGCGCCGCGATTACCACGATCACCGCGGCCAGGGTGAGCAGGCAGCCGCGGCCGCGCCCCCGGCCGGCCGGAACCAGCTCCTCGCGGGCGGTGTCGGAGAAGCGGCCGGCGTCGCCGGCCTCGTCCGGCCAGCCGTCAGCCGGGTCGGTGGAGGTGTCCCGGCCGCCGCCCGGCCGTGCCCGCCCACGGGCGTACTCCGGCAGCTCACGCGTCCGCTCGCGGATCGCCGACTCATCCCCGGACCCGGGCTGGCTGTCCGGACCGGGCGGCCCGGCGGGAGCGGACTCGCCCGCGGCCTGGTCTGACCTGTCGCTGCCGCCGGTCGATGCCATCGCCCGCTCCCGTCCGCCTCGGCCCGTCCGCCTGGAGTCCAGACATCCGGCACTACTGGGTAACGTTAAGGCCACTGTGCGACACTCGCGACCGCAGCGAGCACACCCGGACGTACCCAGCCGTTAACCGGGCCACCACCCGCTGTCCCCGCTGCGATACCCTGGCCCGACCATCCACCGGTTCAGCGAGGAGTCAGCGCAGTGGAACGGGTGTCGATCGAAGACGTACGGGCCGCCACCTACAAGCCCAAGGACTCCTGGTGGACGGTGTTCCTGGTCGACCCGTACGCCTCCCGGCTGGTCCGCCTGGTCGCCGGCTACCGCTGGGTCACCCCGAACCGGCTGACCGCGCTCGGCACCGTCCTCGGCATGGGTGCCGCCGCGTGCTTCGCGGCCGGCGGTTGGGCCGGGGGCGACGGGCTAGCCCAACGCTGGTGGCTGCTCGCCGGCGCCGCCCTGTTCCACCTGAGCTTCGTGGTGGACTGCATGGACGGCAAGCTGGCCCGGCTGCAGGACAGCGGCTCGGTCTTCGGCCTATGGCTGGACTACATCATCGACCGGTTCAAGGTGCTCATCTGCGGCCTGGCGCTGATGGGTGGTCTGTACCGGGACACCGACCGCCTGATCTACCTGTGGCTCGCCTTCGGGGTGGTGGCGCTGGACCTGTTCCACTACCTCGACCTGCTGCGGATCGCCCAGGTCCGGCGCCAGATGCGCCGCGAGCTGGCGGCGGCACGCCAGGAACGGGCGGAGCGCGAACTCCTGGCGGCCCCCGCGGCGGGGGTGGTGGTCCCGCGGCAACGGCAGGCTGACCGGCCGGATGCCTCGGCCGGCCGGAGCCCGGCGCGCGAATCCCGGTCCGGCCGGTACGTGCAGATCCGCAACTTCCTGCTGCGCAACCGGATCCGGCCGAACCTGATCAGCGGGCTCGAGGTGCAGATGGCGATCTTCATCGTCGCCCCGGTGATCGGCCCGGCCGCTGTCATCCCGGTCACCCTGCTCTCCATCGGCGCGCTGGCCGCCTTCGAGGCGTTGTCGATCTACCGGCTCTGGCGCGCGCACAGGTCGTTCGAGCGGCAGATGGCCGCGCTGAAGGCACCGGCCCCGGCGGTGGACGCGCCTGGCGTGCTCGACTCGGCCACCGCGGGCTGAGCTGGCTACCTGAACGCCGAGAGGCCGGTCAGCCGCTCCCCGATCACCAGCTGGTGGATCTCCGAGGTGCCCTCGTAGGTCAGCACGCTCTCCAGGTTGTTGGCGTGCCGCATGACCGGGTACTCCCCGCTGATGCCGTTCGCGCCGAGGATCGTCCGGCACTGCCGGGCGATGTTCAGCGCCTCCCGCACGTTGTTCAGCTTGCCCACGCTGACCATCTCCGGCCGTAGCGCACCCCGGTCGGCGGTCCGGCCCAGATGCAGCGCGAGCAGGTACCCCTTCTGCAGCTCCACCGCCATGTCGGCGAGCTTGGCCTGGGTGAGCTGGAACCCGGCGATCGGCCGGCCGAACTGCTCGCGGGTCGTGGCGTACTCGATCGCGGTGTGCAGGCAATCGCGCGCCGCGCCCAGCGCGCCCCAGACGATGCCGTACCTCGCCTCGGTGAGGCAGGACAGCGGCGCCCGCAGGCCACGCGCCTCGGGCAGGACGGCGTCGCCGGGCAGCCGTACCTCGTCGAGAACGATCTCGCCGGTGCTGGACGCGCGCAGCGACAGCTTGTGCCGGATCTCCCGCGCGGTGAACCCCGGGGAGTCCGTCGGCACGGCGAAGCCCCGGATACCCTCCGCGGTGCTGGCCCAGATCACCGCCACGTCGGCGACCGGCGCGTTCGTGATCCACATCTTGCCGCCGGTGAGCACCCAGTCGGCGCCGTCGCGGACCGCGCGGGTGCGCATCGCGCCCGGGTCGGAGCCGTGGTCCGGCTCGGTCAGGCCGAAGCAGCCGATCAGCTCGCCAGCCGCCATGCCGGGCAGCCAGCGCTGCTTCTGTTCCTCCGAGCCGAAGCGCCACAGCGCGTACATCGCCAGCGACCCCTGGACGCTGACCAGGCTGCGCACGCCGGAGTCGGCGGCCTCCAGCTCCAGGCAGGCCAGGCCGTACGCCACCGCGGAGGCGCCGGCGCACCCGTACCCGGTCAGGTGCATGCCGAGCAGGCCGAGCTTGCCGAACTCGACGGCCAGCTCGCGCACCGGCACCGTGCCGTCCTCGTACCACTGCCGCACGTACGGGCGTACCCGCTCGTCGACCACCCGGCGCACCACGGCCCGGATCTCCAGCTCCTCGGCCGAGTGCAGGCTGTCCAGGTCGAGCATCTCCAGCGGTGTCACAGCACCAGCACCCGGGCGTGGATCTGGTTGCGCTGCTGCAGCGCCGCGCGCAGCGCGCGGTGCAGTCCGTCCTCCAGGTAGAGACCGCCGTTCCACTGCACGACGTGGGGGAACAGGTCGCCGTAGAACGTGGAGTCCTCGGCCAGCAGCTTGTCCAGGGCGAGCTCCCGCTTGGTCGTGATGAGCTGGTCGAGCCGGATCGGCCGCGGGGGGATCTCCGCCCACTGCTTCAGCGTCATACCGTGCTCCGGATAGGGCCGCCCGTCCCGGACCGCTTTGAAGATCACGACGGCTCGCTCCCCTCCCGTGTCGCCGCCACGCGGATGACCGATGTCAGCCTAGCTAGTGAGGCCGCCATAGAGGTTTCTTACCGAATGTCGACTTCCCGGCAAAGATCAGACCCATCGCCCTCGATGTACCACCTCGCCCATCTCCCGTCGCCCGCGCCGCAGCGACGGTGACCGTCGGTCCGGCGCTGGATAACCGATGGTAATTGCGCCGATCGGCGTATACGCCCCCGGAACCCCGAACGCCTCCCGGTAGGCGTCCAACCGCTCTGGCGGGATGCCGAAGAAACAGGCGCCCAGGCCCTCGTCCACCGCGGTCAGCAGGATCAGCATCGCCGCGAAGCCGGCGTCGATGTGCCAGTACGGGACGGGCCAGCGCGCCTCGTCCCGGTCCGTCCAGCCCTTGTCCGGCTCGGCGTAGCGATCCAGGTACGCGTCCTTGTGCGAGTGCACGGCGACGATCAGGGGGGCCCGGCGCATGCCGGTCAACCAGCTGGTCGGGGCGGCGGGCGTGGTCGCGACCCAGAACCGCTCCCGGTCGGCGGGCTCGGTCAGGACCAGGAACCCCCAGCCCTGGCTGAAGCCGGCCGACGGGGCCCGGACCGCGTGGGCGAGCAGCCGGTCGACCACCTCCGGTGGCACCGGGCGGGCAGGGTCGTAGTTGCGCACCATCCGGCGCCGGCGGACGACATCCCGGAACTCCATGTCAGTCCCCGGGCGTGATGCCCCAGGTGCCGGTCCAGGTCTGTCCCGGCTCCAGGGTCACCACATCGCGGCCGGAACGGAACGCATCCGGCGGGCAGGTCATCGGCTCCACCGCCAGCGCCCGGCGGAAGCGGTCCCCGGGAAGCGTGTCCGAGGTGAACACCTGCCACCAGCGAAAGGCGCCATCCGCCCAGACCCGGGCCGACCGGCGCCCGCAGGACGTCTCGGCCGAGACGACGACCGGCTCGCCGGTCACCTCGCCGAAGGCCGTGTTCAGCACCGCGCCGCCGATGCGCCGCGGCTGGTTGTAGTCCAGCTCGCCACCGGCCACCTTCGCCGCGCCGATCGGCAGCAGCCGGCCGTCCACCAGCAGGTGGCTGCGCGCCGGCACCTGCAACGTCAGCTCGTCCACCGCGGTCACGCCCAGCCGCAGGTAAGGGTGCGCGCCCAGCCCGAACGGGCACGGCTCGGCACCCACGTTGGTCGCCTCGTGCCGGGCCCGCAGGCCGTCCGCGCCGACCGACCACTGGGTGCGCAGCAGCACCGGCCACGGGTACCCCTCCTGCGCGGCGATCAGGCACTCCAGTGTCACCGAGTCGGCGGTCCGCGCCACCGGCCGCCAGGGCACCCAGCCGACCAGGCCGTGGATCGCGGTGTGCCGGTCCGGCTCGGTCACCGCGACCTGCCACGACCGCCCGCCGAACGTGTACCGGCCGTCGCGGAGCCGGTTCGGCCACGGCGCGAGCACCTTGCCCGACCAGCCCGGGCACAGCTCGTCCGGGTCGTACGGGTCGAGCACCTCGACCCCGTTCGCCCGGTACGCCCGCAGCCCGCCGCCGATCTCGACCACCACCGCCTCGTGACCCCCGGCAGCGATCGTCCACTGTGCACCACACCGGTGCGCCCTCGTCGGTACCGCGGTTTCCATGGGGCCAGACCCTACCGCCACTGCCTGACCCGCGGGCCAGCCGCCCGGCGGTCAGCCCGGCCGGCGGTCAGCCCGGCCGGCGGTCAGGCCGGCCGGTAGCGGAGCAGCACGGGGAAGGCGATCGCCAGCAGGCCCGCGAGCACGGCCGCGGCGATCCCGCCACCGGCCCACGCCGCGGTGGTGCCGAAGGCGGCCGCGGTGGCGCCGGCGCGCAGGTCGCCCAGCCGGGGGCCGCCGGCCACCACCGCGATGAAGATGCCCTGCATCCGGCCCTGCAGCTGGTCCGGTGCGTACGTCTGCAGGATGGTCTGCCGGTAGACGGCGCTGACCAGGTCGGCCGCACCGCCCACGGCGAGCAGCAGCACCGCCAGCCACAGCGGCCCGGCGAGCCCCGCGCCGGCCACCGCCAGCCCCCAGGCCATGACGGCGATGACCAGGGCCACCCCTTGCCGGCGGACCCGCCCGCCCCAGCCCGGGGTGAGCCCGGCCAGCACGGCCCC
>JADGHA010000193.1 GCA_019689695.1 Micromonosporaceae bacterium
GGGGGGGGGTGCCGCCGCGCCGCCGCCGCCCCCCGCGCGGGCCGCCGCCCCGGCCGGGGAAGCGTCGCGGTGCACCTGGCCGAGCCGCCCGCCGGCGATCCGGCGGCGCGGGCCGACCAGCTGCCCGCCCGCGCCGGGTTCGTGGTGTCCCGGGCGGTTGGCCGTGCGGTTGTCCGCAACAAGGTCCGCCGCCGGCTGCGCCATCTGGTGCGGGAACGGATGGCGCAGCTGCCGCCGGGCACCACGCTCGTGGTACGGGCGCTGCCCGGCGCCGCCACCGCCTCGTACCGCCAGCTCGGCCAGGACCTCGACCACGCGCTCGCCGCCGCGCGCAGCCGCGGCCGCCGCCCGACGCGGGAAGCGTCATGACCGGGCGGACCGCGACAGCACGTGACGTGGGCCGTCCCATGACACTGGGTGGCCATGTGCTGGCCTGGCCCATCATCGCGTACCGTCGTTGGATAAGCCCGGCGTTGCCGGCCCGCTGTCGGTTCTACCCGTCCTGCAGCGCGTACGCCCTGGAGGCGATAGCGCGGCACGGGGCGTTGCGTGGCGCCGCGCTGGCGGTCTGGCGGCTGCTGCGCTGCCACCCGTTCCACCCTGGCGGGTTCGACCCGGTGCCCGACGTGCTGGGACGACGCCGCCGCACCGACGACGTTACTGGAGCCGTGAAGTGAGTCTCGACTGGATCTACACCGCTATCTCGTGGATCCTGCTCTCCTGGCACTCGGCCTGGGACGCCCTCGGCGTGGGCAGCGCGATCGGCACCAACTGGGCGTGGATCCTCTCGATCGTCTTCCTGGTGGTCACCGTCCGGGTGATCCTCTTCCCGATCTTCGTCAAGCAGATCAAGTCACAGCGGGCCATGCAGGCGCTGCAGCCCAAGGTGAAGGAGCTGCAGGAGAAGCACAAGGGCGACCGGGAGACGCTCCAGCAGGAGATCATGAAGCTCTACCGGGAGGAGAAGGCCAACCCGCTGATGGGTTGCCTGCCGATGTTCCTGCAGATCCCGGTGTTCCTCGGCCTGTTCCACGTCCTGCGCCGGCTCAACCCGGACAAGGTGAACAAGGACCTGTACGGGTGGACGGTCGAGCAGTTCGACAGCGCGTCCCACGCGCGGCTGTTCACCGCGCCGATCGCCGCCCGGTTCAGCTCCACCGCCGACCAGCTGCAGAGCCTGGACGCGAACGGGACCACGGTCAAGATCATCGCCGCCATTCTGGTGCTGATGATGATGACCACCACGTACCTCACCACCAAGCAGATGATCAACCGGACCGGTCGCGCGGCCGATCCCCAGCAGCGGATGATCCAGACGCTCATGCTCTACGGCATCCCGGCTTCGCTGCTCGTCTCCGGTGCGCTGTTCCCGATCGGCGTGATCATCTACTGGGTGACGAACAACCTGTTCTCGCTCGGTCAGCAGCAGTGGGTGCTGCGCAAGTACCCCCCGCCGGCGCTGGCCACCAGTGGAAAGTCGGGCGCCGCGGGCGGGGGGACTGCCGCCCGGACCGGCGCGGCGAAGAAGACCGCGCCGCAGAAGAAGGCCGCCAAGGGCGGTACGGCCAAGAAGGCCGCCAAGTCCGGCACCGGCACCCAGCCGGTGATCGACGGCAAGGCGCTGGCCCCGCGGCCGGGCGCCAAGCCGGTGAACCCCAAGAAGGGCGGCGCCGCCAAGCGGAGGGTGAGCTGAGCGACGGCTGCCGCGGCCGGCACTGGCCGCCCCGGCAGTCCAGGCGCCTCTCGTCCGTCACGGCGAGCCCGGACAGATGCGAGACGTACTCGTGCGACCGCACCGAGCCGTCCGGCCGGGATGCTCCGGCCGTGCCGGCCGGCGCCAGCCCACGCCCGCGATGCCAGGGCAGCCGGTAACCAGGGCACCGGTCCCACGAGCAGTACCGATCCCGACGAGCTAGTACGGAGATGACACCGTGACCGAGACCAGCACTCCGCAGGCCGACCAGTCCGCGGTCGACGACGAACGGCCCGCAGCCGCGACGGCGCCCGCGGACGGTGACGTGGAGCCGGAGACCGCCGGCGAGCCGGCGCCGGTGAGCGATGCCGAACTGTTCCGGCAGAGCGAGATCGCCGCCGACTACGTGGAGGGCCTGCTCGACATCCTCGACTACGACGGTGACATCGACGAGCTGGTGTCGGGTGGACGCCCGGTGGTGGAGGTGGTGGGTGGCCGGCTCCAGTCGCTCGTCGGCCAGCGCGGTGCCACGCTGGAGGCGCTGCAGGAGCTGACCCGGCTGGCGGTCTTCCGGCAGACCGGGTCGCCCAGCCGGCTGCTGCTCGATGTCGGTGGCTACCGGGCGAACCGCCGCAAGGAGCTCGCCGCCGTCGCCCGCAACGCGGTGGAGAAGGTCAGGGAGTACGGCGAGCCGGTGCGGCTGGAGCCGATGACGGCGTTCGAGCGCAAGTGCGTGCATGACGTGATCAACGCACTGGACGGAGTGGAGAGCGAGTCCGAGGGCGTCGAGCCGAGCCGCCGGGTCGTGGTCCGGCCTACCCAGTGACGCTCCGGTAGAGATCTCCGGTGGTCTGCCCCCACCCCACTGGTGAGGCGGCGGACCACCGTTGTGTTTCGGGTGGATACGCGGGCTCCTGAGAACCCTGGTCGAGCCCGGTCGTCAGGTGGCCGGCCGGAACTGAAGGTAACGCCAATGGTGGACAACCCGGCAGCCCGGGCGCTCTTCGGTGATCGGCTCGGCCTGGCCGAGCGGTACGCCGAGCTGCTTGTCACGGCAGGTGTGGTGCGCGGCCTCATCGGCCCACGCGAGGCGCCGCGGATCTGGGACCGGCATCTGCTCAACTGCGCCGCCGTGGCCGAGCTGATCCAGCCCGGCGCCCGCCTGGTGGATGTCGGGTCGGGCGCCGGCTTGCCCGGACTGGCGCTCGCGATCGCCCGGCCGGACCTGTCCGTGGTGCTGGTCGAGCCGTTGGCCCGACGGACCGCATTTCTCGTGGAAGCAGTGGAGGAGCTTGGCCTGGCCGGCAGCGTGGCGGTCCTCCGCGCGCGAGCCGAGGAGGCGACCGGGCAGCTGCCGGGCGGGCTGGCGGACGTGGTCACCGCCCGCGCGGTGGCGCCACTCGACCGGTTGGCCGGCTGGTGCCTGCCGTTGGCCAAGGTGGGCGGACGGCTGCTGGCGATCAAGGGCGCTTCGGCCGCGGTCGAGGCCGCTGAGCACGCGGCCGCGGTGCGCCGGCTGGGCGGCGGGGCGCCGGTGGTACGGGTGTGCGGCGCCGGGCTCCTTGAGCCTGCTACGACGGTGGTTGAGGTTGTCCGGGAGGGCGCCGCCACCCGTCCGGCCAAGCGCCGACGGCCGGCACGCAGGTCTACTTCGGACGGTGCACCGGGTCGTCTGGGGGCGCGGCGCCGGTGACTTGGCGTTAAGCTCAAGGTGTTTTCCAATCTGTCGGGGGTATCGATGGCGGCCGGCTGGCGGGCACCGTAGCCTCGTTCGCCTGTCGGCCGTAGGCTGGCCGCGCGTAGAAAAGTGGATCGGTCAGCGGCGAGCGGTACGAGCCGGGGTTTCCTGGTTCTTGAGGAGTTCTCCAAGGGTCCGGACGCGAGCGCTGGTAGTGCTGACACTCATCCATCCGACGCGGGCAGGGATGACACGGTGCAGGACAACGGGAAGTACGAAGAAGCAGGCGTGGCTGGCGCCGAGGGCCGGGGCTCGCCTGGGCATGTTTCACGTGAAACAGTGCGAGCCACCGCTGAGGTGGCGGGTGCCCGAGCCTCACGTGAGGAGATCGCCGAGTACGAAGGCTGGCCGGCCGGGCGCTGGGCAAGCCGACGTGCGACCGGCGAACAGCCGCTAGCGACCGAGTACGGCGTGCCGCAACCCCGCGTCGCCGGTCTGGAGCCGGGAGCCGCCGCCCAGGATCCGGTGTTCCATGGCACGCCCCGGGCCGTGCCAGCCAATTCGTCACCGGGGGCACCGACGACGTCCCCGGCGCCGCACCCGGCCGCCGGTCGCGCTGTGCCCATCGGTCGCGCCACCCCTGTAGCCGCGTCTTCGGCACAGATGAGCGGGCATCAGCACGATGGCTCCGTTCCACCTGCGCCGGCCGGTCGCCCCGCTTTTCAGCCGGGCGCGGGACATGAGCGTCCGGCGCCACGGCTCCAGGACCGGCACCAGGACGGCGCAGGGGCACCCCTGGCCCGACCCACGTCACCAACCGGCTCCGCGGCGCCCCCGCACCAGCCGGCAGCGGCGCACGACCGGCCAGCGCCACCACGGAACGGTCCCGTGCCATCTTCAGATGCGACGATGCGCAGGCACGATCGGCCAGCGCCGGGCCCGGACCCGGATCACCCCGCGTCATTGCCGCGGTCGCGGCCGGCCGCTGGGGACACGCCATCGAACGACCCCGGGAACTCTGCCGCCCCGACGGCTCCCGTCAGTCCAGCCGGCGCAGTCCCTTCGCAGCCGGTCTCGTCAGGTGCCCCGGCCGGCACGGCATCGGGCGCTCCGGCGCCGAGGGAGGTCGCCGTCGAGTACGACTCGGGCACTGGCTCCGCGCCGGTGGAGGCACCGTCGGGCACGCCGACATCAGGATCGGGCGCCTACTCCGACGACGTCGACGATGACCCGTACGTCTCGCGGGAGGCCGGAACCGGCGAGCCGGACGACCCGCCACTGGCGATGGAAGCGATGCGGGCGGTGCAGATCCTCAACCCCAGCGGTCAAGTGACCATGCCGCGACCGGCCCGGCGGCGGATCATGGGGGTGGCCAACCAGAAGGGCGGCGTCGGCAAGACCACCACGGCGGTCAACCTCGCCGTGGCGCTGGCCCTGCACGGCAACCGCGTCCTCGTCATCGACCTGGACCCGCAGGGGAACGCCTCCACCGGCCTGAACGTGCCACACCACGCTGGCGTCCCGGACGTCTACGACTGCCTGATCGACAGCGTGCCGCTGGCCGAGGTGACCCAGCCCGTCGAAGGCATCCCGAACCTGTACTGCGTGCCGGCGACCATCGACCTGGCGGGCGCCGAGATCGAGCTGGTCTCGGTGGTGGCGCGGGAGTCCCGACTGGCCCGCGCGATCGCGGCCGACCCCGGTGAGTACGACTACATCTTCATCGACTGCCCGCCCTCGCTCGGCCTGCTGACCGTCAACGCACTGGTCGCCGCCGAGGAGGTGCTGATCCCGATCCAGTGCGAGTACTACGCCCTGGAAGGCCTCAACCAGCTGCTGAGCAACATCAATCTGGTGAAGGCGCACCTCAACCCGGCGCTGGAGGTCACCACCATCCTGCTGACGATGTACGACCGGCGGACGCGGCTGGCCGACGCGGTGGAGCAGGATGTGCGCAACCACTTCGGGGACAAGGTGCTGAACGCGGTCATCCCCCGCAACGTGCGGGTCTCCGAGGCACCCAGCTATGGCCAGTCGGTGATGACTTACGATCCTGGCTCGCGGGGGGCCACCAGCTATTTCGAGGCGGCCCAGGAGATCGCCGAGCGCGGCGCAAAGGTGGAAGGAGCGAGATGAGGAGCCGTCCGAAGGGCGGCCTGGGCCGGGGGTTGGGAGCGCTGATCCCGACCGGTCCGGCCGCTGGCACGGCGGTGATGCCGCCAGGCGGTCTGCCCCGCCAACCCGGTGACGGGCCGTCGGCCGACGCGGTCTCCGGCTCGCCGGATCGCGCCGCCGTCCGGCCCGGCGAGTTGTCCCCGGTGCCGGGCGCCCGGTTCGCCGAGATCCCGGTGCGCGCCATCGTGCCGAACCCGAAGCAGCCGCGGCAGGTCTTCGACGACGAAGCGCTGGAGGAGCTGAAGGCCTCGGTCGAGGAAGTCGGGTTCCTGCAGCCGATCGTGGTGCGCGAGCTGGACTCGGAGAAGTACGAGCTGGTGATGGGCGAGCGCCGGTGGCGTGCCGCACAGGCGCTCGGCCGGGAGGTGATCCCGGCGATCGTCCGGGACACTCGCGACGACGCGATGCTGCGCGATGCGCTGCTGGAGAACATCCACCGGGTGAACCTGAACCCCCTCGAGGAGGCGGCCGCCTACCAGCAGTTGCTGGAGGAGTTCGGGGTCACGCACGAGGAGCTGGCGCGACGGATCGGCCGCAGCCGGCCGCAGATCTCCAACACCATCCGGCTACTCAACCTGCCGCCGCAGGTGCAGCGCCGGGTCGCCGCCGGCGTCCTCTCGGCCGGCCACGCCCGGGCACTGCTGAGCATCGAGGACCCCGAGGCGCAGGACGCGCTCGCCACCCGGATCGTCGCCGAAGGCCTCTCGGTCCGGGCCACCGAGGAGCTCGTGGCGCTTGCCGCGGCTGGGGGCAAGGACAAGAAGCAGGCGCCGCGCCGCCGCCCCAAGCCGGTGGCCCCGGCCCTCGGTGAGTTGGCGGAGAAGCTCTCCGATCGCTTCGACACCCGCGTGAAGGTGGACATCGGTCGGAACAAGGGCAAGATCACAATTGAGTTCGCCACCGTTGACGACCTGGAGCGGATCGTCGGGATCATCGGACTCCACCCGGAGAGGAGCCCTGGCGACCAATAGCCGAGGCCTTGGGTACGTGGGCCCGCCGGGCAGTGGCTCGGCGGGCCTTTTGTCTCCCCGGATAATCCACAGCAGTTATCCACAGGATGGCCGTGGGTGGCATGAAAGTGCTCGCAGAGCGGCCTTTGATGCTGTGGACAATGTTGGGGAGCGAGCGTGGTTTCACGTGAAACGAGGGCCCGATTCCGGAGTGGATCCGACTGGTGGTTTCACGTGAAACACGCGGCAGTGCAAGCCGATCCGGTGAGCGACATCCCCGCGCGGCTCCGCTAGGGTCAGCCTCGTGCCAGACACCCCACTCTCCCTTCCCGATTTCACCCGCTGGCCTTCCTTCCCCTTTGAGGGCGACATACGGGTGAAGCCGCTCGACCCGCCGGTCGAGGTGGAGCCGCCGCGCAAGGGCGAGGATCCGGCGGACTGCACCGCCTGTGCGGCACCGGACGACGCGTACATCTGGGTCAGCGACCGTTGGCGGGTTCGCGCGATGGACCGGCCGACGGGGCTGCCCATGGTCCTGATCCTCGAGTCCCGGTCTCATCTGGATCTCGGCGATCTGCCGAACATGCTCGCCGCGGAGCTTGGTGTGATGACCGTCCGGCTGGAGCGCGCCATCCGGTCACTGGACGACGTGGCCCGGGTCCACGTGAACCGATGGGGTGACGGCGAGGCGCACCTGCACCTGTGGTTCATGGGCCGGCCGTATGGACGGCTCCAGCTCCGCGGCACCTTCCTGTCGCTCTGGGACGAGATCCTGCCTCCGGTGCCCGAGTCGAAGTGGCGGGAGAACCTGGCTCTGGTCGCCGCCTGGCTGGCCGAGTTCGGGGGCACCCCGCTGGCCGCGCCGCCGCGTATCGACTGGAAGGCGCCGGCGACGTTGGAAGTGAGTGTGGATCCCCCCGCGGATGAAGAGAGTGTGGATCCCCCCGCGGATCCGGCACCCGGAACGACTGAGCCGAGCAGCCCCACCTCGTCCAGCGAGCCCGGTGATGCTGACGCTGCCGACGTCTCAGTCCCGATCACTCCTCCCG
>JADGHA010000194.1 GCA_019689695.1 Micromonosporaceae bacterium
CACCGGCGTGACCCGCAGCTCGTCGTCGGTGCAGAAGCTGCGGGCGGGCGGTGTGGTGGCCGGCGCCGGCGACGACGGACTGGCCGATGCGGACGGGGAGAGGGAGCGGTGAGCGGCCGCTGCCCCGCCGGCGCCCGGTGGCGCCCCGGTCGTGGCGCCAGCGGTCCTGGTCGCGCTGGCGCCGCTGGACTTCGCGTCGGACTCGGGGTCGCTGCACGTGTAGACCAGCAGGATGATCACGACGAGCAGGCCGCCGAGCACGAGGGCACGGCGCCGCCAATAGACGGCGGGGGGCAGCGGGCCAACCGTCAGTCGCATGATGCACTCACCGTATCGGTGACCCGGGACGCCGCCACGGCGACTCGCCGCTACAGGTACACCTTCCGGGGGTGGATGGCGTGGGCACCCGCCACCCGGTCCAGGAACAGCAGCCCGGCACAGTGGTCTATCTCGTGCTGCAGCGCGCGGGCTTCGAACGCCTCGGTGGCCAGGCTGACCGGCTCGCCGGTGCCCGGCGCCACCCCCTCCACCACCACCCGGCCGGCCCGCTTCACGTCGCCGGTCAGGTCCGGCACCGACATGCAGCCCTCCCGGCCGGGACGCCATCGGGTCGCGGTCACGATCCGTGCGTTGCACAACGTGATCACACCGTGGACGGTGGTCGCCTTCGGGTGTCCGGTCACGTCCACTACGAAGAGCTGCCCGGGGACGCCGAGCTGCGGGGCGGCGAGCCCGACGCAGCCCGGTGAGGCCCGCATCGTCGCGAGCAGGTCGGCCGCGAGCTGCACGACCTCCGGGTCGGTCGGGTCCACCTCGGGTGCGGGGCGGCTCAGCACCGGGTGGGGCGCGCGCACCACCGGGCGCACCCTGCCGTGGGTGGTCACAGCAGGTCCGCCTCGTTCGGCCGCAGCGTCACGCCCACCCCCAGGGCGGTCCCGACCTCGGCCAGCCGGGCGGTCACCGCATCCACCGCCTCCGGCGCCAGATCCACCTCGGCGACCAGCAGGTAGAGATCACCGGAGAGCCGAGTGGACAGGTCGGTTATGTTGCCGCCAGCGTCGGCGAGCACCCGGGTCACCGCGGCCACGATGCCGAGCCGGTCCGCTCCGTGGACGGTCAGCAGGTACGGCTCGCCGGTGGGCGCGGTGATGTCGTCCGGCTGCACCGGCCGTACCATCGCCAGCAGCCCATTGTCGGCCAGCGACGCCAACGCGGCCTCGACCTCGGCCGGGGCGGCCGGGCTGGTGCAGATGAGCGTCATCGCGAAGTGCCCGCGCAACCGCGTCATTGTGGAGTCGGTGAGATTGGCTCCCAGGCCGGAGAGGGCCGCCGCTACGTCGGCGACGATGCCGGGGCGGTCACGGCCGATGACAGTGATGGCAAGCTCGCGCACCCGGGCAGTCTAGGATCACCCGGCGATGCCCGAGCCATCCCTCCTGGCCTCCGAGCCATCCCTTTTGGCCGAGGCCGCCATCCGGTGGTACGACCGGAACGCGCGCGACCTGCCGTGGCGCGAGCCGGGCGTCGGCGCCTGGCCGGTGCTGGTCAGCGAGGTGATGCTCCAGCAGACCCCGGTGGCCCGGGTGTTGCCGGCCTGGCGGGAGTGGCTGGCCCGCTGGCCTACGCCGGCCGCGCTCGCCGCCGAGCCGCCGGGAGAGGCCATCCGGATGTGGGGCCGGCTCGGCTACCCGCGGCGGGCGCTGCGGCTGCACGAGTGCGCCAGGGTGCTTGTGGACAGACACGGCGGCGAGGTGCCCGCGAACATCGACGATCTACTGGCGTTGCCCGGCATCGGAGCGTACACCGCCCGCGCGGTCGCCGCGTTCGCGTACGGCCAGCGGCACCCGGTGGTGGACACCAACGTACGCCGGCTGGTGGCCCGCGCGGTGGCTGGCGAGCCCGACGCCGGCCCGGCCACCACCAAGGCTGACCTGGCGGCGGTGGCCCGGCTACTGCCGGAGGAACCAGCGATGGCAGCCCGGGCGAGTGTGGCGTTCATGGAGCTGGGCGCCCTGCTCTGCTCGGCCCGGGCACCCCGATGCACCGACTGTCCACTATGGCGGGTTTGCGCCTGGCGGCTGGCCGGGCAACCGGCCGCGCCTGGCCCGAGCCGCCGACGGCAGCAGTACGCGGGCACCGACCGCCAGGTGCGCGGCCTGCTGCTCGCGGTGCTGCGCGAGGCGGCGGCACCGGTCGCGCGCGCCCGGCTGGACCAGGTCTGGCCGGATGCCGCACAGCGCGACCGGGCGTTGGCCGGCCTGATCGCCGACGGGCTGGTGGCACTGACCACAAATGACAGTTATGCCCTTCCAGGGGCCTGAGGACCGGTAACTTCTTTGGCCAGACTTAAGAAACCTCGAAGACCTGGTTAGGCCGCTCTGCCGCACTCGTCCACCGGGCGTCCGGCTACCTACGCTCGGTCTGCCGTCTGACGCGAGGTGTTACGAGCTGGCGCGGGTGTTACGAGCGAGGAGTGCTGGTGGGATCGGGTGCATGCTCCGCCGAGCCACGGCGGGAGGAGCGGACTGAGGTACGGATGCCCGTCAACCGGGACCGGCCACCCGATGCTGCAGAGGACCGCGGGCTGGCCAGCCCACGGCGGCGACGGATGCTGGTGGCGCCCTCCGCGACCCGCTAGACCTTGATCGGTCGCGTGGCCGGGCGGGTGTCATCGGGCGCAGGTGTGGGCGCCGGCATCGCCGACCGGGCGGGCGCAGGGTCGGCTCCAGTACGCTCGCGACCGTCCACACGCGGAGCACCGTCGACAGACGGAGCACCCTCCGTGCGCGGCGCCTCGCCCGCGGGCGCGGCACCGAGCCTGACCGTACGGCCGGCGAACATCAGCGGCAGCACCAGGATGCCCAGGAATATCGGGCCCATCATGTAGCGGACCAGCTGCGCCGGGTTGTTCACCATCACCACCAGCTGGTTGGCCAGCGCGACCGCGACCAGGGCGAGCACAGCCGGCTCCCGCCGCTTGACCACGAACAGCACGACCGCGGCGTATCCGATATAGCACCAGGTCGCACCGCGCCACAGGATCCACTTGAACGAGTCGGCGTCGGTGGCCTTGCGCACGAACACGGCGACCTTGT
Source organism: Micromonosporaceae bacterium (assembly GCA_019689695.1). Lineage (GTDB taxonomy): Bacteria > Actinomycetota > Actinomycetes > Mycobacteriales > Micromonosporaceae > JADGHA01. The sequence goes on from JADGHA010000194.1 coordinate 3,096, forward strand.
GGGCGGAATCGCTCAGCGGGTCCGAGTAGATCGCCGAGCGGTACGGGTTGCCATCCATCCGCGAGCCGAAGCCGAACAGCTGTCGGCTGCCCTCCAGCGGGGTGAGTACCGTGCCGATCCGGTCGGGACCGGCGGTGATGCGCCAGGCAATCGAACCACGACACATCCGAGCGTCGATGATCTCGTCGGGCATCCGCTTGACCAGCCGCAGCCAGAGCGCAAACAGCTCGCCGGCGTTGTCGTTCGCGGCCGCACGGCTGAAGCCCTTGGCCGTGAAGGTGGTGTCCGAGGTGTAGCAGTTCGCCGAGTCCGACCAGACCGACAGCGGCGCGACGCGGGTCATGACAGCCAGGTCCGCCGGGGTGAACTGGCTCGGCCGTTCGTGGTAGGCGACCGCGATGTCGCCGTACGCCTCTGCGAGCAAGAGCTCGGACTTGGCAGGTGTCACACCCATCGCCGGATAGATCCAGAGATTCATCACCACGCTGATCAGCGCGGCGACGATCCCCGCCGTGGCCATCCAGAGCCGGATGCCGGCGATGACCAGCGTGGCGACCGCGGCCGACACGAGCACCATGAGCTGGCCGTTCTGCCGGAACAGGGCCAGCAGCAGGAACTCGACGAAGACCAGCAGAAGCAAGTTGCGCATCTGCCGGTCTCGGATCCAGCGCCCAGCTGGCACGCGTCGCTTCGCCACGACGATCCGGGCCAACGTGCCAAGCAGGAACACCTGGACGGTGACGAACGCCACGTCCTTCCAGACGAAGATCACGAAGCTCGCGGCCGGCGGCAGCACCGCGACGGCGATCCCGGCGATGGCGAGCGCACGGCCGGAGACGCCGAGCTTCCGCAGGCCGGCCACCGCGTACGCGAGGCCCGCGGCCATGGCGACCGTCTGTGCCAGGCTCAGCAGCCAGATGCCGCCCGAGATCTGCAGGGAGAGCCAGACGAGCGCGGTGTAGAGCACCGAGTGGTTGGTGATCCAGTTGTCGGTGGTGGCCTGCCAGACGTACGCCACGGTGTCATAGCTGGCCAATCCCGGGAAGAAGGCGATCCACCAGAAGAGGTAGATGACCTGGGTGATCAGGTAGACCACCAGCGGCAGGCGCAGCCCCGGCGGCACTCGCCGCCACACCGTGGACCTCGCCCCGCGCAGCCGGCCGGCGTCACGCGGCGATCCGGACCGGTGCGCCACTGAGCTACCGCCGTCATTCGCGCTGGCCGATCCGTCCGCGGCCTGGGCTGGTCCCTCCTTCGGCTGTACGACCGTCCGGGCCTGACCGTCCTCGCGGTCGCTCGCCATCGCCTCAGCTCCCTGATCTCCGAGCTCGACAATTCGGGGGCGTCCCCAGGGGGCGCAATCAGGAGACGCATGTTACCCCACGTCACGGCCACCGTTTGGGTCAGGCTCTAGCCGCCGGCCAATCGTCGCCAACGCAGTTGGGGGTGAATCGCCGTAGCGATCCACCCCCAACTGGTTTGTACAGCGTTACTCGTCGGCGCCCGCGGTCGATTCGCTCAGCCCCGCCGGCACCGCGTCCGGGACCGGGACCGGCTTGTCCGCGCCGCGGAACACCAGCCGCGCCTGCTCCAGGTCGCCGGGGTCGCCCTCGCAGTCGACCACCACGATCTGGCCGGGCCGCAGCTCGTTGAAGAGGATCCGCTCGGAGAGGTTGTCCTCGATCTCGCGCTGGATGGTCCGGCGCAGCGGCCGCGCCCCCATGACCGGGTCGAAGCCCTTCTTCGCCAGGTACTTCTTGGCGTTGTCGGTGAGCTCCAGGCCCATGTCCTTGTTCCGCAGCTGGGCCTCGATCCGGGAGATCATGATGTCCACGATCTGCAGGATCTCCCGCTCCAGCAGCTGGTGGAACACGATGGTGTCGTCGATCCGGTTCAGGAACTCCGGGCGGAAGTGCTGCTTGAGCTCGTCGTTGACCTTCTGCTTCATCCGCTCGTAGTTCGACTCCGAGTCCTCCGACGCCTGGAAGCCGATCGAGACCGCCTTGGCCACGTCCCGGGTACCCAGGTTGGTGGTCAGGATGATCACCGTGTTCTTGAAGTCCACGATGCGGCCCTGGCCGTCGGTCAGCCGGCCGTCCTCCAGGATCTGCAGCAGTGTGTTGAACACGTCCGGGTGGGCCTTCTCGATCTCGTCGAAGAGGACCACCGAGAACGGCCGCCGGCGCACCTTCTCGGTCAGCTGCCCGCCCTCGTCGTAGCCGACGTAGCCGGGGGGCGCCCCGACCAGCCGGGACACCGTGTACCGGTCGTGGAACTCGGACATGTCCAGCTGGATCAGCGCGTCCTCGCTGCCGAACAGGAACTCGGCCAGCGCCTTGGACAGCTCGGTCTTACCGACACCGGACGGGCCGGCGAAGATGAACGAGCCGGACGGGCGCTTCGGGTCCTTCAGCCCGGCGCGGGTACGCCGGATCGCCTTGGACACCGCCTTGACCGCGTCCTCCTGGCCGACGACCCGCTTGTGCAGCTCGTCCTCCATGCGCAGCAGCCGGGAGGTCTCCTCCTCGGTGAGCTTGTACACCGGGATGCCGGTCCAGTTCGCCAGCACCTCGGCGATCTGCTCGTCGTCGACCTCGCTCACCACGTCGAGGTCGCCGGCCTTCCACTCCTTCTCCCGCTGCGCCTTCTGGCCGAGCAGCTGCTTCTCCTTGTCCCGCAGCTGGGCGGCCCGCTCGAAGTCCTGCGCGTCGATCGCGGACTCCTTGTCCCGGCGCACCTGGGCGATGCGCTCGTCGAAGTCGCGCAGGTCCGGCGGCGCGGTCATCCGGCGGATCCGCATCCGGGCACCGGCCTCGTCGATCAGGTCGATCGCCTTGTCCGGCAGGTAGCGGTCGGAGATGTACCGGTCGGCCAGCGTGGCGGCGGCCACCAGCGCCGCGTCCGTGATCGACACCCGATGGTGCGCCTCGTACCGGTCGCGCAGGCCCTTGAGGATCTCGATGGTGTGCGCCAGGGAGGGCTCACCCACCTGGATCGGCTGGAACCGCCGCTCCAGCGCCGCATCCTTCTCCAGGTGCTTGCGGTACTCGTCGAGGGTGGTCGCGCCGATGGTCTGCAGCTCGCCGCGGGCCAGCATCGGCTTGAGGATGGAGGCCGCGTCGATCGCACCCTCCGCGGCGCCCGCACCGACCAGCGTGTGGATCTCGTCGATGAACAGGATGATGTCGCCGCGGGTGCGGATCTCCTTGAGCACCTTCTTCAGGCGCTCCTCGAAGTCACCGCGGTACCGCGAGCCGGCCACCAGGGCGCCGAGGTCCAGCGTGTACAGCTGCTTGTCCTTGAGCGTCTCCGGCACCTCGCCCTTGACGATGCGCTGGGCCAGGCCCTCCACCACGGCGGTCTTGCCCACGCCGGGCTCGCCGATCAGGACCGGGTTGTTCTTGGTACGGCGGGAGAGCACCTGCATCACCCGCTCGATCTCCTTCTCCCGGCCGATGACCGGGTCGAGCTTGCCCTCCCGAGCGGCCTGGGTCAGGTTACGGCCGAACTGGTCGAGCACCAGGCTGGTCGACGGTGCGGCCTCGCCCGCCGCGGTGCCGGCCGCCGCCGGCTCCTTGCCCTGGTAGCCCGAGAGCAGCTGGATCACCTGCTGCCGCACCCGGTTGAGGTCGGCGCCGAGCTTCACCAGCACCTGCGCCGCGACACCCTCACCCTCGCGGATCAGCCCGAGCAGGATGTGCTCCGTGCCGATGTAGTTGTGGCCGAGCTGGAGCGCCTCGCGCAGCGACAGCTCCAGCACCTTCTTGGCCCGCGGGGTGAACGGGATGTGTCCGCTCGGCGCCTGCTGGCCCTGGCCGATGATCTCCTCAACCTGCTGACGGACACCCTCCAGGGAGATACCGAGGCTCTCCAGGGCCTTCGCCGCCACACCCTCACCCTCGTGGATGAGGCCGAGCAGGATGTGCTCCGTTCCGATGTAGTTGTGGTTGAGCATCCGGGCCTCTTCCTGGGCCAGGACGACAACGCGTCGCGCTCGGTCGGTGAACCGCTCGAACATGCCCTCGTGCTCCTCACGTGCCGTGCGCCGTTGATCTCCTACCAAAGGCCCCTGCTCCCTGCTGCGTCAAGCCCAGGACCAGGCTCCTTTGCTGATCGTGGCGGACCAGCGCCCCGGACACCCGGCGGGTATCCGTGACATCACTCTATCGCCGCGCACCGAGGTAGCCCGCGCACCGGTGCGCCCGACTACGCCTCGTACGTGACGTTTTCCCTAACTGAAGCGGGTCAACCGCTGTTCCCCGGGTGGGCCGAGTACGCGGAGAGCGAAATCGGGCCAGGCGCGTCGCGCGTGCCCGGTCGCCGCCCGCCGGCCGCCGGGGTTGTCCACACCCTGTGGGCGACGATGTCCACAGCCTGTGGATGACAGCCTCATGGACGATACACACGCCGAGGGGCCCGCGACCACTGGTCG
>JADGHA010000195.1 GCA_019689695.1 Micromonosporaceae bacterium
GTTGTGTACCCCGAAAAAAGGGATATGTCGTGCTATTTCGGGGAACACAACTGCAAGATCGCGGGGGAAGGGGCGCGGGTCAGCGAGGGCTACGGAAGCGGGGCGGCAGCTCGTGCGCCGCGGCCCGGTCGAGCAGCCACAGCATCCGGTCCACCCCGTGTACGCCGGCCGCGGGCACCTGCACCGCACCGGCGCCGCTGAGCGCCATCCGCACCGCGGCCGCCTTCTCCAACCCCGCGGCGATCAGCCACACCTCCTCGGCGGTGTTGAGCGCCGGCAGGGTGAGCGTGGTCCGGATCGGTGGGGGCTTGGGGCTGCCGCGGACCGCGCTCACCGGACGGGTCTCGTACGCCGAGGGGTGCTCGGGGAACACCGACGCCACGTGCCCGTCCTCCCCGATCCCGAGCAGTACCAGGTCGAAGTGGGGGAGCTGGGCGGTGCCGGGTGCGGCGGCGGCGAGTTCCTCGGCGTACCGGGCGGCGGCCGACTCGGGATCCGGGCCGTCCGGTCCGTCCGACGCCGGCATCGGATGCACCCGCAGCGGGTCGACCGGGAGCGCCTCCAGTAGCGCGGCGCGGGCCTGCGTCTCGTTGCGGTCCGGGTGCCCGGTCGGCAAGAACCGCTCGTCACCCCACCAGAAGTTGACCCGGGACCAGTCGACCGCGTCGCGGGCCGGGCTGTCGCGCAGCGCCCGGTAGATGGCGGCGGCGATCCGGCCGCCCGTGAGGACCAGGTCCGCCTCGCCCCGCTCGGCCTGCGCATCGACCAGGCGTACCGCCAGCCGGGCGGCCACCGCCTCGGCGAGCACCTTCGGGTCCGCGTGGATCACCACGCGTGTCTCGATGGTCATTCGGTGGCGCCGGAGACGGTTCCCGCGGCGGCGGTCGCTGCCGGGGAGGGGCGGGATGCGGCCTCCGGACGCTCGGCGAGGTCCGGGTCCTGCCAGATGTGGATCCGGTTGCGCGGCCGCGCGGCCAACCCCTCTATCCCGTACGCGGCGGCCAGCGCGGCCGCGTACGGCTGGTCGGCGTCGAGCCGGCGCAGCTCCTCGGCGAGCTCCTCACCGAGCCGCCGCCCCACCAGGGGCATCACCCGGTCCTCGTACCCGGGTCGGTGCAGCACCGCGGTGTTGCCCTTCCGGCTCAGGTTGAGTGAGCCGCCGTCGTCCAGGCTGAACGAGACCGCCTCCAGTTCGTCGCTGCCGTTCGGCTGGAGCCGGGGGGTGATGCCCAGCCGGGCGGTGAGCCAGCCGGCGAGCAGCTTGGCCCGCGGGTCGGCCGGGCCGGCGGTGATGGTCGCCCCGACCACGTTGGCGCTGATGGTGTCGAACGCGCCCGCGATCAGCGAGCGCCATGGGGTGATCCGGGTCCAGGCGAGATCGGTGTCGCCTGGCGCATAGTCCTCCGCGCGCTGGCGCAGCGCCGCGATCGGGTCGGGGCAGTGGGTCACGTCGGTGACCCGCCGCTCGGCCACCACGCCCAGCGGGTCGTAGGCGATGCGTTCCGGCGGGGCGCCGTGCCACCAGGTGACCACCGGGACGTCCGGGGCGAGCAGCGGCATCACCACGGACTCGGCGTGCAGGGCGAGCCGGCCCTGCATCCGCATCAACACCGCCTCGCACGGCCCCAGCCGCCCGCCGACCACGATCTCGGCGTCCAGCCGGTCCGGGACGCCTGGGGTGTTCATCAGCGCCCGGGTCACCACTAGCAGCCGGCACGGGTGCTCGGCGGCGGCGATCGTGACCGCGTCCTCGACGGCGCGGACGTTCGGCTCGTCCGCCACGGCGATCAGCGTGAGCGCCAGCCCGCTGGTCACCCCGCCGGCACTGCGCCGCTCCGCGGACAACTTGTGCACCACCTCCGTACCGGTGGTGTCCCACAGGGTAAGCACAGTTCCCTCCCGGGGTGTGGTCCTTACGGCCGGCGCCATGCCCGACCCTCCCGGGCCAGCATCTCGTCCGCCTCGCGCGGCCCCCACTCGCCGGCCCGGTAGGTGGCCGGCTTGGTGCCCTGCCACGCGGCCTCAAGCGGGTCGATCACCGCCCAGCTCTGCTCGACCTCGTCGGCATGGGGGAAGAGGGTGCGGTCGCCGACCAGCACGTCCAGCACCAGCCGCTCGTACGCCTCCGGGCTCGACTCGGTGAACGCCTCGCCGTACTGGAAGTCCATGGTGATGTCGCGGACCTCCATGGTGGTGCCGGGCACCTTGGACCCGAACTTGAGCGTCACGCCCTCGTCCGGCTGGACCCGGATGACCAGCTGGTTGTTGCCGAGCATCTCCACGTCCGTCGGGTGGAACGGCAGGTGCGGGGCCTTGTTGAACAGCACCGCCACCTCGGTCACCCGGCGGGGCAGCCGCTTGCCGGTGCGGATGTAGAACGGTACACCGGCCCAGCGGCGGTTCTGGATGCCCAGCCGCACCGCGACATACGTCTCGGTCAAGGAGCCCTCCGGCACGTTCGGCTCCTCCAGGTAGCCGACCGCGCGCTTCCCGGCGACCCAGCCGGGCAGGTACTGCCCGCGGACGGTGCCGGTGCTGACGTCCTTCGGCAGCGTGATCGCCCGCAGCACCTTCAGCTTCTCGGCGCTGATCTCGTTGGCGTCGAAGCTGGTCGGCTCCTCCATGGTGACCAGGGCCAGCAGCTGCAACAGGTGGTTCTGCAGGACGTCGCGGGCCGCGCCGGTCGCGTCGTAGAAGCCGGCCCGGGTGCCGATGCCGACGTCCTCGGCCATGGTGATCTGCACCGAGTCGACGTACTTGGAGTTCCACACCGGCTCGAACAGGGCGTTGGCGAAGCGCAGGGCGAGGATGTTCTGCACCGTCTCCTTGCCCAGGTAGTGGTCGATGCGGAACACGTCCTGCGGGGTGAAGACCTCGTCCACCAGGCGGTTGAGCTGGCGCGCCGAGGTCAGGTCGTGGCCGAACGGCTTCTCCACCACCACCCGGCGCCACCCGCCCGACTTGTCGTTGTCGGCCATCCCGGTCCGGTGCAGCTGGCGCAGCACGGTGGGGAAGGCGGCCGGCGGGATGGACAGGTAGAACGCGGCGTTGCCCGGGATGCCGTGCGTGTCGCGCAGCTCGTCGAGGGTGCGCGCGAGCGTGTCGAACGCCTCGTCGTCGTCGAAGGACCCGCTGACGAACCTGAGGTTGCCGGCCGCCCGGGCCCACACGTCCTCCCGCCACGGGGTGCGGCTGTGCGCCTGGGCCGCCTCCCGGGCGACCTGCTCGAACGCGCCGTGGTCCCAGTCCCGGCGGGCGAAGCCGAGCACCACGAAGTTGGGCGGCAGCAGGCCGCGGTTCGCCAAGTCGTAGACGGCCGGGATGAGCTTCCTGCGGGCGAGGTCCCCGGTGACCCCGAAGATCACCAGGGCACACGGCTCGGGGACGCGGGGAAGCCTTCGATCCTGGGGGTCACGGAGCCTGTTCACGCCTACCTCAACACATCCAGCAGCTGGGCCATGCCCGCGCGGCGATCGGTCAGGTGCAGCCGCAGCACCGGTCGGCCGCGACCGGCCAGCGCCTGCCGGTCGCCGGCGGCCTGGGCCGCCTGCAGCTGGCCGAAGGTGTACGGCCGGCCGGGGACCGGCAGGTCCGCCTCCACCGCGCCGGTGATCTGCAGGAACGAACCGGCCTGTGGCCCGCCCTTGTGGTACTGCCCGGTCGAGTGCAGGAACCGGGGTCCCCAGCCGAAGGTCACCGGCCGGCTGCCGGCCAGCAGTGCCCGCAGCTGGGCCGCGTCCGCGTCGGCGACCCGGTCCAGGTACGCCATGATGGCCAGGTAGCCGTGCGGGGCCACCGACGCGGCGAAGTGGTTGACCGCACCGGCGACGGTGGACTCCGTCGACCCGTACACCTCGATGGCGCCCTCGACGAACGATGGTGTCTCTTCGGTGAAGCCGGAGCCGAGGATGCGGTTGGTGTTGTCCTTGCTCTCCTGCACGTTCGGCTGGTCGAACGGGTTGATGCCGATCACCCGCCCGGCCACCGCGGTGGCGTACTCCCAGGCCAGGAACTGCGCGCCGAGCGGGCCGTTGACCGCCAGGTGTGGGGCGGCCCCGCCGCCGGGCTGGGCGCCGGGCGGCAGCGACCCGCCGAGGGTCACGGTGAGCACGTCCGCCCCGCGTGCCCCGGCGGCGGTGGGCGACTCGACCACCACCGGCAGCAGGCCCTTGCCGTCCTTGCCGGTGGACTCGGCGAGCAGCTGCTCGGCCCAGTCGCCGAGGCCCACGATGCCGGTGCCGTCCTCGGCCAGCGCGACCTTGTCCCGTCCGGCCAGGTAGGCGGCGCCGAGCGCGGCGCCCAGCGCCAGGCCCGGGTTGTCCTCAGTGGACGACAGCGCGGGGAACAGCTCCTCGGCCTGGTCCAGCAGCTCGGCCACCTCCACCCCGGCGAGTGCCGCGGGCACCAGGCCGAACGCGGTCAGCGCCGAGTAGCGCCCACCCACATCCGGATCGGCGAGCACCACGTAGGCGCCCATTTCGCGGCCGGCGGCCGCCAGCGGCGAGCCCGGGTCGGTGACCACCACGAACCGCCGGCCGGCCTCCGCCTCCGACAGCCCGGCGTCCAGGAACGCCTGCCAGTACGCCCGCCGATGGCTGTCGGTCTCCACAGTGGACCCGGACTTGCTGGACACCACCACGACCGTCCGGTCGAGGCGGTCGGACAGCGCGCGGCGCACCTGGCCGGGGTCGGTGGTGTCCAGGACGGTCAGCGGCTTGTCCAGGGTGCGCGAGATCACCTCCGGGGCCAGCGAGGAGCCGCCCATCCCGGCGAGGACCACGTGGTCCAGGTCGGGCAGCTCGGCGCGCACCTCGGCGAGCTGGGGCAGCAGTGCCCGGCTGCGCCGGAAGGTGTCCACCCAGCCCAGCCGGATCTTCGCCTCCGTCTCGGCCGCCGCCCCCCACAGCGTCGGGTCCTTGGCCGCGAGCAGGCCGGGCACGCCGGCCTCGACCAGTTCGGCGCGGACCTGGTCGGCGCCCGGCACCCCGGCCGCGCCGTAGACCGCCAGCCCGGCGGCCGCCTCCACCCCTTCCAGCAGAGGCTCACTCACTTCTGCGCTCCGATCGAGGCGGCGCGGCTGGCGGAGCCGGCCGCGGCCCGGCCGGGCGACTCGGCGCCGGCTTCGGCCGCCTCCAGCGAGGCGCGTACCCCGTCCAGCAGCTCCAGCCAGCTCGCCTCGAACTTCTCCACGCCCTCGCGCTCCAGCGTGTCCACCACGTCCTGGTACGACACGCCCAGCCGCTCCAGGTCGTCGAGCACCTGCTGGGCCTGGTCGTACGCCCCGGTCACCGTGTCGCCGCGAACCTCGCCGTGGTCGTCGAACGCGTGGATCGTCGCCTCCGGCATCGTGTTGACCACGCCCGGGGCGACCAGCTCCTCGACGTAGACCACGTCCCGGTAGGCGGGGTTCTTCGTCGACGTGGACGCCCACAGTGGACGTTGGGGGTGCGCCCCCGCGTCGGCCAGCGCCTGCCAGCGCGGCGAGGAGAAGACCCGGGAGTAACGCTGGTACGCCAGGCGCGCGTTGGCCACGGCGGCCTTGCCCATCATCGCCTTGGCCTGGTCGGAGCCCAGCTTGTCCAGCCGCTTGTCCACCTCGGTGTCCACCCGGGACACGAAGAACGAGGCGACCGAGCCGATGGTGGACAGGTCGTGCCCGTTCGCCCGGGCCTGCTCCAGCCCGGCGAGGAAGGCCTCCATCACCTGGTCGTAGCGGTCCAGGCCGAAGATGAGCGTGACGTTCACGCTGATCCCCTCGGCCAGCGTGGCGGTGATCGCGGGCAGGCCGGCCTCGGTCGCCGGGATCTTGATGAACAGGTTGGGCCGGTCCACCAGCCACCACAGCGCCTTCGCCTCGGCGATGGTCCGGTCGGTGTGGTACGCCAGCCGGGGATCCACCTCGAGCGAGACCCGCCCGTCCACCCCGCCCGACGCGTCGTAGGCCGGCCGCATCACGTCGCACGCCCAGCGCACGTCGTAGGCGGTCAGCATCCGGGCAGCCTCCTCCACGCTCACCCCGCGCCGGGCGAGGTCGCGCAGCTGGTCGGCGTAGACGTCGGAGTCGGACAGCGCCTTGGCGAAGATGGTCGGGTTGCTGGTCACCCCGACCACGTGCTTCTCCCGGCGCAGCCGGTCGAGGCCGCCGGAGCTGAGCCGCTTGCGGGAAAGATCATCCAGCCAGATCGCCACGCCCGCGGCGGAGAGCTGGGCCAACCTGTCGGTCATCGTGGAACATCCCCTCAGTTATCCGTGGCCCCTCGTAACCCTTGTGGTCTCATCAGTTGCCCGTCGTCGAGCCCTTGATCGCGCCGGCCCGGGACAGCGACGCGCGGGCGGCGGCCACCACCCGGTCCGGGGTGAACCCGAACTGCTCGAAGATGACCTGGTACGGCGCGCTCGCACCGAAGTGCTCCAGGCTGACGCACTCGCCGACGTCGCCGACCAGGTCGCGCCACGACATCGCCACCGCCGCCTCCACGCTGACCCGGGCCCGCACCGACCGTGGCAGCACCGACTCCCGGTACGCCTCGTCCTGCGCCCGGAACCACTCCTGGCACGGCATCGAGACCACCCGGGTGGGCACGCCGTCAGCCTCCAGCCGCTCCCGGGCAGCCAGGCACAGCTGCACCTCCGAGCCGGTGCCGATGAGGATGACCTCCGGCTGGCTGTTGCTCGCGTCCACCAGCACATACCCGCCCCGGGCCACCCCCTCGGCCGAGGCGAGCCGGCTGCGGTCGAGGACCGGCACCGGCTGCCGGGTCAGGGCGAGCGCGGTCGGGCGGTCGGTGTGCTCCAGCGCCAGCCGCCAGGCCCAGGCGGTCTCGTTCGCGTCCGCCGGACGTACCACGTCAAGGCCGGGGATCGCGCGCAGGGCGGCCAGCTGCTCCACCGGCTGGTGGGTCGGCCCGTCCTCGCCCAGGCCGATCGAGTCGTGCGTCCACACGAAGATGACCGGCAGCTTCATCAGCGCCGCGAGCCGCACCGCGGGGCGCATGTAGTCGCTGAAGACGAGGAAGGTGCCACCGTACGGGCGGGTGCCGCCGTGCAGGGCGATGCCGTTGAGGATCGCGCCCATGCCGTGCTCGCGAATTCCGAAGTGGAGGGTGCGGCCGTACTCGTTGCCGGGGAACTCCTTCGTCGCGTGCTCGGCCGGCACGAACGACGGCTCGCCCTTCATCGTGGTGTTGTTGCTCTCCGCCAGGTCGGCCGAGCCGCCCCACAGCTCCGGCAGGACCGGCGCGAGGGCGTTCAGAACCTTGCCGGAGGCGGCCCGGGTGGCGATCCCCTTGGGATCGGCGGGGAACTGCGGCAGCGCGTCGGTCCAGCCGGCCGGAAGCGTGCGCGTGGCGAGCCGGTCGTGCAGCGCCTTGCGCTCCGGGTTGGCCGCCGCCCACTTGTCGTACTGCTCGCGCCAGGCCGCGTGCGCCTGCTTGCCGCGGTCCAGTACGGCGCGGGCGTGGGCGAGCACCTTCTCCTCGACAGCGAAGGGGTCGCCCGGGTCGAAGCCGAGGATCCGCTTGGTGG
>JADGHA010000196.1 GCA_019689695.1 Micromonosporaceae bacterium
GCCGACACCCTTGCCCTTCGCGCTGGACGGGGCGTCCACCTTCGCCGGCGCGTTGCCTTTCCCGCTGGACGGGGCGTCTACCTTCGCCGGCGCGTTGGCTTTCCCGCTGGACGGGGCGTCCACCTTCGTCGGCGCCTTGCTGGCGAGAGACGTGCCCTGCGACAGCACGGCCATACCCCGCACCCGCCGGCCTCCCGCTGGCGGTGTGGCCGGCGGCACCGGACGGATGGCCGGCGGGCTGACCTGTGCGGGCGGGTCGTGCGGGGCGGTGTTCGGCCCGCCCGGCGCCGCCTCGCTGACCGCCCGGGGGCCGGCGTTGGCCACCGCATAGATGCACAGCGCCATCAGCAGCGTGGCGACCCCGGCCGCGACCGCCAACTGCCGGTGGAAACGGCGTACCGCCCCGGCAACGGCCGCCCCACGCGCCTGGCGCGACTGGGCGGCTGTCCCGAGTGCTGCTGCCGTTCCGGCGCGGCGCGCCGACCCGGCCCGGGTGCCGGCGCCAGCGAAAGAGGGCTGCTGGGCCGCTGCCGTGCCGGCCGGGAGGTCCGCGTCGGCGACGGAGAGCTGGTGGGCCGCTGCCGCGTCGGCCGCGGCCAGCTCAGCGGCGGCGGCGGCGAGGACCCGCGCCACCTCGCGCGCGGTGGGCCGGTCCTGCGGATTTTTCGCCAGGCAGCGGTGGCACAGCCGGGCCACGGCGGGTGGCACGCCAGCCTCCGCTGGCAGCGGCGTCGGCTCGACGCAGATGTGGGCCGCGAGCATCTCGGCCCGGCCGGTTGTCGGCCAGGGCGACCGACCGGCCAGCGCCCGGTAGAGCAGGACCCCCAGGGCGTACACATCGGACGCCGGCAGCACCTGGCGCTGAATCAACCGCTCCGGCGCCAGATAGGCGGCCGTACCCCAGATCCGATCCTCCGCCACCTCCGGCGAATCGCCGCACTCGTCCCGTTCCCCGACGAACCCGGCGATGCCGAAGTCCAGGACCGTGGCGCCGTGTGCGGTGAGCATGACGTTGCCCGGCTTGATGTCGCGGTGCACGACCCCGGCGGCGTGTGCCGCGGCGAGCGCGTCGGCGACCTGGGCGCAGATCTCCAGCGCGGTGCGCACCGGCAGCCGGCCGCCCCGCATGCGGCGTGCCAACGTCTGCCCGTGGAGCAGCTGCATGACCAGGTACGGGGTCTTGGCTGAATCGGAGTAGTCGAGAACTTTGGTGACATGGGGATGGCTCACCCGCTTGGCGGCCTTGACCTCGGTCCGGATCCGCTCGTGCGCCCGCGCTTCGCTGGCGTGCTGGCCGGCCACCACCTTGACCGCCACCCGCCGGCCGAGTACCTCGTCATAGGCCCGCCAGACGACCGACATCCCGCCGCCACCCAGGCGCTGCTCGAGCCGGTACCGCCCGGCGAGGATCGATGTGGTGTCCACGTTGTGATCTATCCTCCCGGCCGGCTGGTGTCGGGGCGGTGCGAATCTTGACGGCAGGAGCGTTCAGAGAGTCCGGGTATGGCCTGATCCGGGCGGGTACGTTCACTGTGGATGATAGTGCGGTCACGTCCGGTGCCGGAAGGTTCAGTTCAGCCCGCGCTACGACCCGCAAGCCGGCACAGGCCGGCAAGTTCCAGCCATAGGCGACTTGTCGATGTGGGCGCGAAGAAATCCATCCAATGCACGCACTCCACCGCGCGCCGGACGCTAGATCGCCGAACGCTAGATCAGCGCAAGTGCGACGCGGTCGACGCCGACTCCACTGGTAAGGAGGCGTTCCTTGCGGCTGCCCAGCAGCTGCTGGGTCCAGACGACGAAGCCGCCGTCACCGAGCTCGGACAGTTCTCCGCTGTTGCCGGCGAGCACCTTGTAACACAGCCCGGTGTAGTAGCCTCGACCTGCCTCGCGCCCGGGGTCGTCGAGCACCTCAGCGTCCGTTATGGACTCCGCTACCGCCTCAGCCACCGCGCTGTACCGCGGGTCCATTGTGGTCAGCCGGATCTGGACCCGCGACGCGCCGGCCCGCCGCAGGGCGCCGGTCAGCAACGCGAGGTGCTCGGTCGCGTGTTGCCGCTCGAAGGCGAGGTTTCCGGTGTCCCGGCCGGCCGTGACCACCGCCAGCAGCGAGAAGTGGGCGAACCTGGCCGGACCCGCGAACTGCTGCCCGCGCACCACCCGCTGGATCGCGGCGAGCCGGATGACATCGGTGGACCGGCTGTTGCCATCGAGAGCTGCCTTTCGCCGCGCGGCGGCTTCCAGCGCGAGCCCGTTGGTGGAGTCCGCGGCCACCTCGGTGCCCCGTACGGTGGAGACCACCTTGTTCTGGTTTACCGTGCCCACCACCGAGTGAGTGCCCAACGGCGCGACCGGCGACAGCGTCAACGGCTCGAACTCGTCCGGAACCGCCGACAGCAGCAGGTCTTCGACGCGTCGCAAAGTCCGAAATGGAACCTCGGCCGGCGCGGTGAAGCGGTCGTCGAGATAGCGGCGCAGCACCGCGGGCGGCGTCAACCGGGCGGCCCGCAGCCGGAACACCTCCAGCAGGAGTGTGGTCAGCTCGGCGCCGCCCAGCCGCCGGCCGAGCAGGTCGGGCAGCGCCGGCCCGCCAGCCTTGCGCAGCACACGGCCCAGCGCTGTCGCGTCGTTGCTCTCCACCCCGTCATCAGTACCAGCTCGCCGGGCCGGCCACGATTGATTTCCGGCTACGCAACCACGCCAGCGGCAGCGATCCGACGCCCGGCCAGGAGGCGGGCCAGCAGGTGCCTCAGCTGACCTTCGGCGGTAGGCCGATCGCCCGGGCCACCTCGGCGAGCGTGGCGATGTGCCGGTCGACGCCGCCGGCACCGATGCCCATGGTGTTGACGCAGACGTGGCTGGCGCCCAGGGCCCGCCAGGCCTGGATCTGCTCGACCGCGTCGTCCACACCGCCGGACAGGCCGACCCGGCCTTCCATGCCGATGCTGTCCGGGTCGCGCCCGTGTTCCCGCGCCCCCTCCCGGACGAGCTCGATGGCCTCCTCCAGCCGGGAGCCCGGCCGCCACTGGGGGAACCAGCCGTCGGCGAGGCGCCCTGCCCGGCGGTACGCGGGCGGCGACTGGGCACCGAACCAGATCGGGATCGGCCGCTGCACCGGCATCGGCGCCAGACCGGCCGCGGTGACCTTCTCGTACCGGCCGTGGAAGGTCACGCTCCGCTCCGTCCACAGTCGACGCAGCAGCGCGACCTGCTCCTCGATCCGGCGCCCGCGGTCGGTGAAGTCCTTGCCCAGCGCCTCGTACTCCACGGCGTTCCAGCCGAGTCCGACACCGAGCCGGAACCGGCCCTCGGTGAGCAGGTCCACCTCGGCCGCCTGCTTGGCCACCAGCGCGGTCTGCCGCTGCGGCAGGATGATCACGCCGGTGACCAGCTCCAGGGAGGTGATCGCAGCGAGGTAGCCGTACAGGACGAACGGCTCGTGAAACTGGCTGTCCACGTGGTACGGACCGGTCCAGCCCGGGTGCCCTGTCGGATCGGCGCCCAGCACGTGGTCGTACGCGAGGATGTGGGCGTAACCGAGCTCCTCCACCGCGGCCGCGTACGCCCGGACGACCGCCGGGTCGGCCCCGATCTCGGTCTGTGGAAAGACCACTCCAACCCGCATGCGCCCACCTTACCGACGGAAGCGTTCTTCACCGGGCGCGGGTCAGCGCCCGCGCTGGCGGTCGATCTCGTCCAGCCGGGCGATGTTCGCCGCCTCCTCCCGGTCCGGCTCGGTGGTGGCCAGGAACGCCTCGACCACTTCGACCGCGACGTCCGGGGCGAGGCGCTTGAGGCTCATCGCGAGCACGTTCGCGTCGTTCCACAGCCGAGCGCCCCTGGCGACCCACGGATCCCACGCGAGCGCCGCCCGCACCCCGGGGACCTTGTTCGCGGCGATGGCGGTCCCGGTGCCGGTCCAGCACATCACCACGCCGAAGTCGGCCGCGCCGTCGGCGACGGCCCGCCCTACCGCCTCGCCGAGGTCGGGCCAGCTGTCCGACGGGGTCAGCACAACCACCTCATGGCCTGCCTTGGCCAGGTGGTCCAGGACGGCCCGGGTGGTGTCGTTCTGGTCGTCGGCGGCGTACGCGATCCTCACGACATAAAGGCTAGTCGCCCACGCTGCACATCGCCCGGGCTACTGCTCCGACGAGCCATGCAGAAGGAGGGGAGCCTGTGGTCGTACGGATGGGGCTGGACGAATGGAGCGGATGCGGACCGGTACGAGCGACATTACCGCTCGGAGGTGCTGTCCACGCTCCGCGGGGTGCCAGGCAGGTGCTGGTTCGGTTCGACGCCCGGGCCCGTCACTATGACCTGGCGCGCTGTCCGACGTCGCGACCGCCGCGAGCGCGTTTTCTCCGGCGGGCAAAAGCCGGCCGAACAGCGGCCATCCCGCACCCGCAGTCCTCGGCACCGCCGCCGGTGGTCGCGCCGCAGCCGCCGGGGCCGCAGCGGCGCCCGCCCCCACGGCCGAGGCACCAGCCGAGTGTCCACTGTGCGGATCGCGGCAGACCGGCCGGTTCTGCGAGCGGGACGGGTACGACTGTGTCACCGCGTCGCTGGACCCGCGGCCTCCGGCCCAGCCGGCCCAGCCGGCGCCGGTGGACGCTGAGGGCGGCGCCGACCAGGTGTGGAGGCGGCCGGCGGGCCGGACGCCGCGCTGCTGGAGCTCCCCGGTTTCTTCCTCAGCGACGGTTCCCGCTGCGCGGGGACCAGGTCCTGATCGGACGCCGCAGCCGGTCCCGCGGCATCCACCCGGACATCGACCTGGTCGGCCCGCCGGAGGACCCGGGAGTATCCCACTCGCACGCCCTTCTGGTCAGCCCGCCCGGCACCGGCTGGGCGGTGGTCGACATCGGCTCGTCGAACGGCACGTACGTCAACGACATGGCGAACGCGATCGAGGTCAATGTGCCGGTGCCGGTGCGCGAGGGCGACCGCATCTATCTCGGCGCGTGGACCGTCATCACCCTCCGCGCCGCCTGAGCCGTCGCCTCCGGCCTACCCGAGCCGCACCGGCTCCGGCCGGCCGCGCTCCCGCTCCTCGGGGAGCCTGGCACGACCGACCGCACGACCGACATGGCGCGGCCGTACCACGGTGCCGCCGATGATTCCCTCACAGGTGCGGGCGAGAACCTGGCATGCGTTGGCCGATCGGCGCCCCAGCATCGGGTTCTCCGCGAGCCTGCGCCATTTCCGCAGCGAGTCCTGCGCCACCCGGCGCAGCTCCTCCGGCGTCGCCGCCTCGGGCAGGCCCAGCCGCGCGGTTGGCGTGTTGCCCTCGCCACCGAGCAGGCGCTCCGCCTCGACCGGGTCGGGCAGGGTGAGGGCGCCCGACCGCAGCTCGCTGAGCAGGCGCAGCTCGGCGAACTCGTGCGCGCTGGCCAGGATGCGCTCGACCTGGCGGCCGACTCCCCGGGCGTCGTTGTCCGCCCGCACGATCGCGTCCAGGGACAGCAGCGCCGAACGTGCCTTGAGCAGATCCCTGCGCTGTCCGAACTGGACCTTGAGGACGTGTTGCAGCTCACCCAGCCCGCTGCGGCTGACCAGCTCGCGGGCGAGCGCGGTCGGGCTGTCGGCGCCCTGCCGGATCAGGGTCGTGGCGAGCCGGATGCCGAACAGGCCGAACCGGTCCAGCAGCCGGCCGCGGGTCTCCGCGCTGTCGCGCAGGAACCGGTCGGCGGAGAGCAACGCTGTCTCCAGCTCCTCGCGCGGCAGGCGGGCCAGCTCGGCCAGCGCGGCGTACTCGCTGTTGCGCAGCGTCCGCCCGGTGTACGCGAGCAGGCCGGCCACCGCGACCACGTTCTGACACAGGCCGCGCAGCGCCGGTTCGGACCGGTAGCGGGTGGCGATCGCGCGGGCGGAGAACATCGCGTCCAACCGGCCCGCGCCGATCTCGTCGGCCCGGGACAGCACCGCGACCGTGTTCACCGCGGTCGCGCGTGCGATCCCGCGGTCCCGGAACGCCTCCAGCAACTCGGCGTCGGCGACGTGCAGGTGCCGCATCAGGTAGACGACCGCGTCCGCCTCGGTCGGGCTGTCGTCGTCCGGCTCGAGGAACCGGGCGGTCCGCGCCGAGACGTCCTTGTTGATCGACGCCACACCCGGCGTGTCGATCAGGGTGGTGGTCCGCAGGGCTCGCGTCGGCCAGGTGACGACCAGTCGGTCGAGCGACTCGGCCGGCGTCGCGCCCAGGTCGATCGCCAGAGCACCGTCGCGGCGTACCACCGGCAGCGGAGTCGGCGCGCCGCCCTTGGGGTAGGCGATGATCCGCGGGCTCGGGCCGTTGCGGTACCAGGTGACCACCTTGGTGCACTCGCCCGCGTCGGTCGGCGCGATCGCCTCTCCGACCAGGGCGTTGAGCAGCGTCGACTTGCCGGCCTTGACCTTGCCGGCGATCGCCACCCGCAGCGGCTCGTCCAGCCGCGCCAGCTGCCGGCGCAGCACCTGCACGGTGAGCGGCTGGTCGGCGTAGGCCTCGCACGCCTGGAGCAGGACCTGGCGTACCGTGGCGGACAGCGTGCTGGGTACGTTTGCCCTCGTCACCGCCACGACACTACCCCGCGGGCAGCAGCGCGCGGACCTGTTTGGCCACCTCGTCCAATTTCGCCAGCTCGGCGTTGATCTCCGCCACCCGGGCATCCCGCTCGGCCTTCGACGCCTTGACCGCCTTCTCTGCCGCGCGCAGGGACTCCTGCACCGACCGCTTCATCTCCTCGGCCTGCGCGGTGAAGTGGTCCCGCAGCGTGCGCTGCACCGCGCGGAGCATGTCCCGGGAGTCCTTGCCGACGTGGAATGTCACCTCGTCGATGTAGCGGCGCAGCGCGGCCTTGGCATCGCTCTGCCGCTTGGCGATCACCCGCTTCTTCTCATCGACCACGGCGCGGCGGCCGAGCAGCACGCCTGCGCCGATGGAGAGCGGGTTGAGCAGGGCGAACCCGGCCAGGGTGCCGAACATGCCGAACATCAGCGTGCCCATGTACCCACCGCGCACCCCGGTCAGCAGCCGCCGGCCGACGGTGAGCGGCTCGGCCTGCCGCATGGTCATGGCCCGCACCGACCGCAACGGGTCGTCCCGTTCGATCTGCAGCGACGGCAACAGATGCTCGCGCTGCTCGTCGAAGTGCTCGGCGACGCGCTCGGCGAGCCACCGCGCCCGCTGGGTCGCCCACACGTAGTTGGCCGAGGCGGCGTTCGCCGCGGACTGCTCGACCCAGCTGACGAACTGCTGCCACGTCTTGGTCGGGTCGCCGGCGTCGATGGCGTCCTCGGCCTCGCGCGAGATCTCCCGCAGCCGGTCGCGCAGGTCGTAGTCGACATCGGCGTTCAGGTCGGCGATGCCGTCGTTGAGCGTGTGCTGCCACCGGGCCGACCGCTCCTTCAGCTCGCTGGCGCGCTGCTCGGCGGCGGTCAGCTCCCGGATCACCTCCTGCGCGCGCTCCGGGTTCTGCTGCGCGTCCCGCTCGCTACGCAGCCCGGCGGCGATCTGCTCGGTCACCGC
>JADGHA010000197.1 GCA_019689695.1 Micromonosporaceae bacterium
CGACCCGCCGGGGGGCGCGGCGCCGGGGCCGGGGCTCAGCGTCGGCGCGCGGCGGGCCGGGGGGGCCGGCCCGCACAGCCGGCGGCACGCCCTGGTGCTGTCCACTGTGGAAGGCCTGGCGCCGGGCGAGGCAGTGGTGCTGGTCGCGAACCACGCGCCCCGTCCGGTCCTCGCCGAGATCGCCGACCGGTTCGGGGGCCAGGTCCGCGCGGAGTGGCTGCAGTCCGGCCCCGAGGTCTGGCAGGTGCGCCTGGAACGGCTGGCGGAGCCGGCCTGACCGGTGGCGGGCCGGATCGAGAGGGCGGACGGGCCAGGCATCGGTTACGGTGGGGTCTAAGGTCCCTGTCCGGCGCGGCCGCGAGTGCGAGATGCTGGGAGAGGTGCGGGCACCCGCGGGCCTCGTCGTCAAGCCAGCGAGGTGACGCAGCAACGGCACAGCGGAGACGACCATGAGTCTGCGGCAGACGTGGGTCACCCGAGCCGGCGCCGGCGACCCGGCAGCCGGCCGGCGACGGCGGCTGGCGCGGGCCGGCTCCGCGATCACCTTCCGGGCTCCGACCCCGCCGGTTACGGCCCCGGTTCTCGTGCCCGTGGCCGCCCTGCTGTTCGCGGCCACGACCATGGTCGGGACCGCCGCCGCCATCGTCTCCTCGCCGGGCGCTGACGCCCGCCGGGCCGTACAGAACGGAACGACCGCCGATGTGTGAATACTGTGGCTGCCAGACCCTGGACCCGATCGACTGCCTCACCCGCGAACACGACCTGGTCGTCGGCCTGATCGGCGAGCTGCGCCAGGCGCACCGGGCCGGCGACGGCCCGCGGATGGCGCAGATATCCCGGCGGATCGCCGCCATCCTGGCCCCGCACACCCGAGTCGAGGAGGACGGCCTCTTTCCGGCCTTCCGGACGGAATTTCCGGACCACATCGACGCCCTGGTGGCCGAGCATCGCCGCATCGAGTCCGTCCTCGACGAGGCGGCGGAGCAGATACCCGGTGACCCGACCTGGCCGGACCGGCTTCTGACCACAATGGACGTCCTGCGCGACCACATCCTGAAGGAGCAGGACGGCGTCTTCCCCGCCGCGCTGGCCACGTTGAGCACGGAGGACTGGGAGGCGGTCCAGCGGGTACGGGCCCAGGTCGGCACCCTCCTGCCCGCGGAGGAACTGGCCGGCTGAGCGCATCTGACGACCACGGCGGCCCAGCCGCCGGGTCGCGAGCCGCCAGGAACCGTCCAGGGCCGGGACGCTGGTCCCACTCTGGTGGAGACCGAGGGTGGGTGCGACCGGGCTCGCTGATCACGAGAAGGTCCCCGCCGATCGAGGCTGACGGACATCGCCCGAGTTGACCCTTCCCCACAGCAGCGTGGGTCAGGCATAGTGAGAGAGCGCTCTCACGCACCTGCCGCTACGCTCCCACCCCAGGGTGCCGCCAGCGAGAGGACGAACGCATGGACACCTGGACGCGAGGCATGCACCGGCAGCTCATCCGTCGGGCCCTCCCGCTGGGTCTGGTCGCGGCGGTCGTCGCCGCCACCACCGGGCCGGCTCCCGCCGCCGCAGCGCACGCCGGCCCGCCGGACTTCGGCCCGAACGTCACCATCTTCGATCCGAGCATGCCGGTCAGCCAGATCCAGGCGGCGCTCGACGCGGCGCACGCGGCGCAGGTCGACACCGAGATGGGCACCAACCGGTACGCATTCCTGTTCAAGCCGGGCACCTACGGCACGGCCGAGCAGCCGTTGCAGATCAAGGTGGGGTACTACACCGAGATCGCCGGGCTGGGCGCCTCGCCCACCGACGTGGTGATCAACGGCAAGATCGAGGTCTACAACCGCTGCCTCGCCGACGGCGGGACGAGCAACTGCCTGGCGCTGGTCAACTTCTGGCGCACCCTGGCCAACCTGACCCTCAACGTGAACCCGGCGGGACAGGATGCCTGCCGGTCCTCGGCCAACTTCTGGGCGGTCTCGCAGGCCGTCTCCATGCGCCGGCTGAACATCTCCGGTGCCACCCTGTCCCTGATGGACTACTGCACGGCCGGTCCGCAGTTCGCCAGCGGCGGCTTCATCGCCGACTCGCGGCTGCCGAACGTCCTCAATGGATCTCAGCAGCAGTGGCTGACCCGCAACAGCGAGATCGGCGGCTGGACCAACGGTGTGTGGAACCAGGTCTTCGCGGGCGTGACCGGTGCTCCGGACGACTCCGCCTTCCCCAACCCGCCGTATACGACGCTCGCCACCACGCCGGTTAGCCGGGAGAAGCCGTACCTCTTCGTCGACGCCAAGGGCAGCTACCAGGTCCGGGTGCCGGTAGCCCGGCGCAACACCAGTGGCATCTCCTGGGCCGACGGCATGACACCCGGACGCACGATCCCGCTGTCCGACTTCTACGTGGCGAAGCCGTCCGACTCGGTCCAGACCATCAACGCCCAGCTCGCCCGGGGCAGGCACCTTCTGCTCACCCCCGGCGTGTACGACGTGGCCCGCAGCATCGAGGTCCGGCGCCCGGACACGGTGGTGCTCGGCGTCGGGCACGCCACGCTGACCGCCGTCGGCGGCTCGACCCCGCTCGACGTCGCCGACGTCCCGGGTGTGATCGTCGCGGGGGTGACCATCGACGCCGGGCTCACCGAGTCGCCCGTTCTGCTGCGGGTCGGCCGTGAGCACGGCCACGGGCGGAGCCGGCCGGGTGACCCGACCACACTGTCCGATGTGTACTTCCGGGTGGGCGGGCCGCACATCGGGAAGGCGAACATCGCACTCGAGGTCAACAGCGACAACGTGCTCATCGACCACACCTGGGTGTGGCGCGCCGACCACGGCGTGGAGGGCTTCACCGGCGGCGACACCGAGCGCTGGAACACCAACATCGGGCGGTACGGCCTCGTGGTCAACGGCGACAACGTGACGGCCACCGGCCTGTTCGTCGAGCACTTCCAGCGGTACAACACGGTCTGGAACGGCAACGGGGGCACGACCATCCTCTACCAGAACGAGCTGCCGTACGACCCGCCGACGCAGGCCGACTGGATGAACGGCAGCGTCGAGGGCTACGCCGGCTACAAGGTGGGCGACAAGGTGCGCAGGCACCGCCTGTACGGCGCCGGCGTGTACGTGTTCAACCAGAACAACCCCTCGATCCACACCGAGAACGGCTTCGAGGTGCCGCAGCGGCCTGGGGTCCGGCTGCACCACATCATGACGGTCAACCTCAGCGCCGGCACGATCGACCACGTCGTCAACGGCGTCGGCGACCCGGCCGACACCACCAGGGTCGGCGCGCCGGTGTACGTGACCGACTACCCCGCCCCCTGATGGATGGTTGCCGTGGTCGCTGCTCCGGCGGTGACCACGGCGACCGGCGTTAGCGGATGTTGGCGGTGTGCCCCAGGGAGTAGCGACCGGGCTGCGGCCAGACACACAGGCCGTGCGGGCCCCGGCCGACCGGGATGCGGGCCAGCAGCCTGCCGTCGCGGGTGCTCACCGCGTAGACCTCGTCGTCGTAGCGGCCGGACAGCCACAGGACCTTACCGTCCGCCGACAGCCCACCCATGTCTGGGCTGCCGCCCGGGATCCGCCAGGTACTGGTCGGCTTCAGCGTCGCCATGTCCAGGACGGTGATCGTGCCGGCGTCCCGGTTGGTGACAAAGCCTCGCTGGCCGTCGCGACTGAAGTAGATGCCGTGCGCCCCCCGGCCGGTCCGGATGAACCGGATTTGCCTGGTCGCCTGCCCGTCGAAGACGTACACCCCGTTTGCGCGCATGTCGGCGACCAGGAAATGCCGCCCGTCCGGGGTGAGCCGGGTATCCTGCGGCATCCCGTCCGCCGTCTCGGTGAGCCGGAACTCGCGCAGCTTGCGCAGTGTCGCCGTGTCCAGGACCAGCATCCGGTTGGCGAACTCGCAGCTGAACAGCATGATCCGGCCGTCGGCCGAGTAGTCCATGTGGTTGATGCCGGCGCACTGCGGGAACCGGACCGACCTCGCCCGGCGCCAGGTGGTCGGGTCGTAGAAGTCCAGCCGCTGGTACGCCTCGGCGACCACGATCGCCTGCTTGCCGTCCGGCGTGAAGTAGAGGTTGTAGACGTCGCGCAGGTTGACGAATTTGCCCGGCCGGCCGGTTCGCGGATTGACCGGGATCACACCCCCGTTCGGCGCACGGCTCGACGCGACGTACAGCGTGCGCATGTCGTACGACGGCACGACGTGCTGCGGCTCCGGCCCGCCGGGGAACTTCGCCACCACCTTGTACTTCGTCGGGTCGATGACCCAGACGTCGTCACTGCGGGTGTTCGGCACGTACACCAGCGAACGGTCGCCGCGGACCGCCGCGCTGAGCATCCCCGGGCCGGCCGCGGCGTAGACGTTCCCGGTCGTGGGATTCGGCGGCATCCCCCGGACCGGGGTGCCGGACGCCGGCAGCGGCCGGGCGGCCGCTCCGGCGCGGTCGGATGAGTCAGCCGGCGAGGAGGTCCCCCGGTCGGCGGCCCTTGTCCAGAAGAAGCCGCCGACGCCGAGCAACACCGCCGCGAGGAGCGCGGCGAAGATGCGGAGTCGGCTGGACATGGCACCAACCATAGGCGACAAATCAGGTGTATAACGGCCGAACCTGGCAAATTATCCCGCGGCCGCCGGAGATTCCGCCCCCGGGCCGCGCCGCCAGCTTCGATCAGGGCCAGCCTCGGTTGGCGGCGAAGTTCAACGCACCAGCAAGTCGTGCTCGCGGACCGCCGCGAGGGCCAGGGTACGGTAGCCGACCTCGTCGAAGAGCACCGTGAGACGGTCAGGCTCGTGGCCCATCACGATGCCCCGGCCCCACTCCCGGTGGTGGACCACGGAGTGCGTGGGGTAGTCCGCCCATTCCGTCGGCGGGGTCGCTGAGCGGCCCGCGGCGCAGTTGTCGCAGTGGCCGCACGGCCCGGGTAGCCGCTGCCCGAAGTACGCGGCCAGGAACTCGCCGCGGCACGCCCCGGTCTGCGCGTACTGGCGGATCATGTCCACCCTGGACTGCCTGATGACCTCCTGCCGGCCAGCCTGGCGGACCACCTCCGCGACGGCCGCAGCGGGGTCACCGCCGCGGAGGCTGATCCGCCGGCCATTGGTACGCACGGCGCCGACCTGTTCGAGCAGGGCGAGGATCGTGCCGAGCCGCCGCGCCTTGACGCCGCTGCGCTCGGCTACCTCCCGCCGGGTCGACCCGCCTGGCCGTACCGCGTCGATGACCGCGCGCACCTGCTCCGCGGCGAGCGAGCCGCTGGCGAAGTACCGGCGCAGGGAGGCGTCCGGCTCCTGCCACAGCAGCACGGTGGCGGCCGGCTCGCCGTCCCGTCCGGCGCGGCCGATCTCCTGCACGTACGCGTCCGGCGACTCCGGCAGCGCGGTGTGGAAGACCCACCGGATGTCGGGCTTGTCGATGCCCATGCCGAACGCGGTGGTGGCCACGACGATCGGGGCGCGGTCGTCAATGAACTCCTGATGGATCTCGCCTCGGGCCGCGCGGGACAGCCCGGCGTGGTACGCCCGTGCCGGATGGCCGGCGCTGGACAGGGCCTGCGCGGTGTGTTCGGCCCGGCGGCGGGTTGGCGCGTAGACGATGCCGGCGCCGGACACCTGCTCGACCAGGCTGAGCAGCCGCTGTGTCCGGGTGGGTTCGTCCGGGCAGTGGAACGCGGCCAGCTGCAGGTTGGGACGGTCCACTCCGGACACCAGGACCAGCGGGTCCCGCAGCCGCAGGCGCTCGGTGATGTCGTCCTGCACCGGCGGTGAGGCGGTGGCGGTGAGCGCGACGGTCGCGGGCCGGCCCAGCGCCTGGATGGCCGCGCCCAGGTGCAGGTAGTCCGGCCGGAAGTCGTACCCCCAGGCCGACACGCAGTGCGCCTCGTCGACGGCGACCAGCCCCGGCCGTACGCCGGCCAGCCGGGACGGGTCGGCGAGCTGCTCCGGCGTGACGTACAGCAACCGGACCTCGCCGCGCCGGGCCGCGGCGAGCACCTCGTCCCGCTGGCCAGCCGACTGTTCCCCGGTCAGCTGGGCGGCGGCGGTACCGGCGCGGGTGAGCGCCTCGATCTGGTCCCGTTGCAGGGCGAGCAGGGGAGAGATGACCAGGGTGGTCCGGTCCAGCAGCAGTGCGGGCAGCTGGTAGATCGCCGACTTCCCGTACCCGGTCGGCAGTACGCCCAGCACGTCCCGCCCGTCCAGCACGGCCCGCAGTGCAGCCATCTGCAGCGGGCTCAGCTTTCGCCAACCGAAGCGCTCTCGTGCCAACCGGGCCAGCTGGCGATCGTGGGCAGTCGTCACGCGAGACGGGTACCCAGAAATGTGGCCCTGACGCCACCGTGGCGGACCGCTCGCCGGCGTTGCGGCGACCGTCCGACTCAGTACACGAACGGCCAGCCGGCCGCGTCCCAGCCGATCAGGTTGATGCCGAGCAGCGCGGCGTTGTTGTCCGCGTAGTAGTGGTAGAAGAGCACGTCCGCGTCGACATCGGAGATGACCGCCGGGTGGCCGGGGCCGTGGACAAAGCCGTGCCCCGCGAGTACCTGGGTGCCCCCGCCGGCGGTCATCGGGACCCCGGCGCGGTCGGTGTACGGGCCGGTGACCGAGCTTGACCGGCCGACCATCACCCGGTACGTGCTGGCGGCGCCGCGGCAGCAGAAGTCGAACGAGACGAACAGGTAGTAGTAGCCGCCGTGGCGGTAGATGAACGGTGCCTCGATCGCCCCGCTGACGCTCGGCGGCCGGGTGGCCAGCGACCGGACCGCGGTGTCCGTCGTGGACCGCAGACCGGTGGCCGGGTCGAGGCGGATCAGCTTGATGCCGCTCCAGAACGAGCCGAAGGCCAGCCACCACCGGCCGCTGGCGTCCACCACCAGGTTCGGGTCGATGGCGTTGTAGTTCACGGCGGCGCTGCTCTCGATCACCAGCCCGCGATGGGTCCACGAGCCGGCCGCGCCGGTCGGGCTGGTGGCCAGGAAGATGGCCGAGCGTTGTGAGCCGAACGTGGATGCCGAGTAGTACAGATAAAACTGTCCATTGTGGTAGGAAATGTCCGGCGCCCACAAATTGGCGCTCCCGCCGGTGTAGGTGCGGGTCCACGGCGCGCCGTTGGGCCAGACGACTCCCGCGTTGCGCCACGCGGTCCGGTCGGTGGAGGTCTTGATGGCCACGTTGTTGCCGGTGTGGACCAGGATGTAGGTGCCGTTCGGCGCCTTGACCACCGATGGGTCGTGTACGCCGATGTCACCGGTCACAAAGCCCGGGTTCGGGTACGAGGCCAGCGTCGCGCCGGTGGCGCTGGCGGGCGCCGGTGAGGTCGCCGGGGCCAGCGCCCCGGCCAGCGCGGTCGCCACACCGGTCGCCGCGAGGAGCACCCGCCTGATCGCCGTGGTCATGGCCCCACCTCCGCAGCGCGGGTTACATCGAGGTCGATGATAGTCTGAGTTAGTCGGAGCTATCAACTATCTCGATGCGGCGATGCCTGCGGCT
>JADGHA010000198.1 GCA_019689695.1 Micromonosporaceae bacterium
GCCGGCTCACTCCAGCCAAACCTGGTCCGTGCGCAGCTCGGTGGCATCCGGGACCTTGCCTAGCAACGCCCACTGGTACCACTCGGCCTCGCTGCAGACCCGCACGCAGCTAATCCCGTCGTCGCTCTGGTAGACCTCGGTCACCGCGCGCAAATCCCGCACCTCTCCATCGGGTACGAGCTGCACCACGCGCCGCCCGGTGACGGTGTGCGCGTCCTCGGGCCGGACCGGGTCGCGTCGGGGCGGCGCGTCCAAAGTGGCCGGCCGCTCGGGGTCGCTCAATGGCGCGCCAGCCGCCGGCTCCTCGACCCAGACCCGGTCGATCGGCACGAGTGGCGCGAAGACCTCGAGCTGCTCGGTCTCGGCCCGGTAGTAGTCCTGCTCGGTCAGCACCGGCACATACGTGCGGCTGCCGTGCACCACCGGGTCGTCCGCGCGGAGGTCACCACGCCAGCCCAGCCCCGGCATGCCCACGACGACCCGTCGGCCGCGCAGCGAACTGAGGCTGGACGCAGGAACTGGAACGACCGGCGCCGGTCTTCGCCTGGCGGTCATCGCGACTCCAGAGGGGCGCCGACATCAGCCATGAACCGTACCGGGTCCACCGCGCCGGTCTTGTGCCCGTCGCCGTTGAGGTGCACCTCGAAGTGCAGGTGCGGGCCGGAGGAGTGGCCGGTGGAGCCGACGTACCCGATGACCTGTCCGGCGGCGACGGTCTGGCCGACGCGCACCTGCGGTCGGTGCCCCATGTGGCAGTACCGGGTGATGACGTTGCCGGCGTGCAGGATGTCCACATACCACCCGCACCCCCGGACGTTCACGCCGCCATCGCCGACGCAGTTGTCGGTCGCTTGGCACATCGAGACCAGCACCTCGCCGGCGGCCGCCGCGTGGATGGGCGTGTCACGAGCCACGATGAGGTCGACGCCCTGGTGGTCCCTGCGCTGCGCGGTGCGGAAGCCGGAACCGACCAGGGCGCCCTTGACCGGCGCGGTCCAGCCGGACGCGGCGATCTCGCCTTGGCTGGCGCAGCGCAAGTGGGTCTCCGAACCCGCGGCCCGCGCCCCGCCACCGGTCAACGCATCGACGATCTGCGTGGCGAGTGGTTCGTGTTTGGCGTACGCGTCGGGGTAGGCGCTGCGCTGGACGGCCTGCGCCGCGTCGGTCAGCGGCATCCGCTGCCAACCCTCCACCTTCACCAGCTTCTCGAAGAACTTCCGCGCGGCGTACGCGGGATCCTGAAGCTGCTCCGGGGTGCCCCACCCCATGCTCGGTCGCTGCTGGAACAGGCCGATCGAGTCGTGGTCGTTCCGCGGGCCGAGATCGGGCAGGTTGCGCAGCCACGACTCCTGCAGCGCGGTGGCGACGCCGATGACCCAACCGCGCGGCGGCACGCCCATCTGCTGCGCGACGCTGACGATGATGGCGGCGTTGCGCATCTGGTCGGCGTCGATGTTGCTGAGCTGCGGCAGCTTGCCGTCTGGGTCGACGGTCTGCTGGATGCCGCAGCGGCCGCTGGCCAGTGTGAAGGAGTCGCCGTCGTCTTCGAGACCGAGCAACAGGGCGCTGGCCGCGCCGCCGAAACAGAGCAGCAGGAGCGCGGACGCGAGCGCCGCCGCGAGCACCGCCCGCCTCATCCCCGACTCCAGTCCACACCGTCGACGAGCCACTCGCCGTCGGTCACCACCATGCGGAGCTCCACGGTCCCGCTGTCCACCGGTACGCTGACCGCTGCCGCACCCGCGCTCTGCCGAATAAGCTGAGCCTCGCCGGTGGTCCGTTCCGCGGGAACGCCCGCGGGGTCCACCCCAGACAGTTTCTTGGCCAGTTCGGGCGTGGCGTATGGGGTGAGGCCGGCGTGCCACTGCCGCGCGCTGAGCTGCCTGCGCAACCACGCCCGGATGAACTGGTTGGCTACCGTCAGCGGCTGGGCAGCCCCGGGGGCCAGCGACGGCTCGGGCGGTGCGACGCTCGGCCCGCCATCCACACCGTCGTCCTGATCAGACGGCGCAGCACCGGGGGTGCTCTGTATGCCCGAATTGGCTTGCACGGTGGCGGAGCCAGGATTGCTGCCACCGACGGCCCGGCCTATCCCGACCACGATCGCCACGACGGAGGCCAGGACGACGGCGATACCGAGCCGCCCCTTCAGCCTTTCCAGGATCCACTGCATGGCATCCGCCTAGAGGTCCCGCCGCGCCTCGGCGCGCACTCGGCCGCTCGCTCCGTTTGTCGCGGCCGGCTGCTCGGCCGGCCGACCGGACGGCGTGCGGGACGGGCGGTAGATGACGTAGTTGGGCTGGACCTCGGGCTGGGTCGGTTCGCTCCAACCACCACCGGTCGGCGCAGGCATCCGCCGCGGTGGACCTGCCGGCTCTTTGGGCGGCTCACTGGTTGGCGGCGGTTCCGGCGCGGGTAGGTCGAGATCGTCGCGCCGGTACTCGGGCCGCGGCCGCTCCTCGGCCGCCGCCACGGCACGGCGCCTCCGCCCGCCGAACGTCGGCTCCGGCGTGCCACCCGGCTCGACCACGGCGAGCCGGGCCGCCGCCCGGATGTCCCGGAAGAAGCGCCGGTGCCAGGAGCCGGCCGAGGTGACGGCCTCGGTGCTGTCCCGCCCGCCGAGCTGGGTGATCCGCCGGTACGGCCGCAGCAGGATCCAGCCGACGACGCCGGTCAGCCACACCAGCACCACCTGCAGCCAGCCGGGAAGCGTCGCCGTGCCCATGATGAGGTCGACCGCGAACAGGTAGACCGCCGCGCCGGCGCCGAAGACCACGATGTTGAACAGCGCCGCCACCACCGCGTTGCCCAGCCGGCGGATGCCGGCGCTCGCCGGCCGGAGCAGGCCGACGGTGCCCAGGATCGGTGCCGCGATCACCGCCCACCGGAACAGCAGGAAGCCGAGCAGGACGAGCAGGGCCGCCGTGATGTCGAACATGGCGAACAGGAAGGCGGAGAGCATCGCGATGAACCCGGCGCCGATGCGGTCCATCCCGTTGGCACCCTGCAGATATTCGTACGCCTCCGGATCCTCGGCCTTGATCTGCTCGGCGACCTTCATCCACTGGTCCTTCTTCTGCTGGATGATCACCTCACGGGAGGCCGGGTCCTCGCGGATGTCTTCGATCTCGCCCCAGGTGAAGGACTTCGCGTCGTAGAGCGCCAGGCCGTACTTCTGCGCGGTCGGGCTGTCCGCCGAGCCGAGCGTGCCCCGAAGCCAGTTGCGGTAGAGGAACGCCTCGGTCACCGTGTCGCTGGCCCGTACCGCGGGCGGCCGGTTGTCGGCGCACGCCGCCTTGTTCGGCAGCTTGCACTGGTCGGCCGGGATCGCCTTGCTGGGCGGGCCGACCGCGCTGTGCACCGCGTTGAGCCCCGTGATCAGCGACTCGTCGGCGGCGTGCGCGGAGACGGTCGGCCAGGCGGCGAGCGCGGTCACCACCACCATGACGAACAGGGCCCAACCGGCCGTCGTCATCGCCGCGCTCATGTCCGACTGCCGGGAGCGCCAGATCAGGTAGAGGCCGACGACGGCCAGGGTTATCACGCCGAAGACGCTGAACACTTGCTGGTAGACCGCGCGGGTGGCCTGCCGGACCAGCGGGTCGGCCCACCCCCACATCTGGCCCGGGTCCCACGCCCGTTCCCGGATCGCGTTCGAGGCGCCGATGATGCCCGTGGCGATCATGAACTCGCCGTTGGCGATGGTGGTCTCAAACCGCTGGTCGGCGTTGGTTATCGGTGCCGTGCAGCTGCCCAGGTCGTACGTGTTGAAGTTGTATCCGGCGTAGCCGTACTGGCTGTACATGCCGGCCGCCCCCGGTTTCCTGGACGACTCGGGGCGGCTGGCGAACCATCCGGCCATGCCGGCGTCGGGCGCGTTGGGCGTAGGCGGATTTAGACAGGTGAGGCGCTGGCTGCTGACCTTGCTCAGCCGGTCGACGCAGCCCTTGAAGTCCGCCTTCCACTCCTCAATCGAGCAGAGTTTCGCCGCCGCCGCCGCCGTAGACGGCGCTGCGGCCAGCAACGCCGGGCTGCCTGCGGCGGCCGCCGCCCGGCTGCCGGCCGCCGCCGGAGCGGCCGGGAACGACACGGTGGCGATCGCGATCACCAGGCTGGCCAGGACCAGCGCGACCAGCCGCTCGACCCAACCGACCGGGCAGGCGGGTCCGCTGGCACGCATGGACGGCCGCCCCAGGCGGCGTAGGTGGGCGGGCACCTCAGGCCTCCGGCCGGTCGTCGGTGAGGGGGTCCGGGGTGGCGCCGGCCGCGGGCAGGCTGGGTGCCTCTGCCGAGGCCGGGGTCGTGTCGAGGTGGTCGAGCAGCCCGGCGACGTAGGAGACGTCGACTCGGACCTTCTGGACCCGGCCGTCCACGTCCCGCATGACGAACTCGCGGAAGCCTAGCCGCTGCGCCGACGACGTGTCCACCATGGACAGGCCGGCCAGCACCTGTTCGTACCCGTCGTTGACCGGTACCCGCAGCAGTCGCAGCGCCTCTGCGGCGATCTCCGGGTCCTCCGCGATCCGGCCGACGAAGACCGTGGAGACCAGATTCTGCACGTCGAGCCCGAGGATGTCCCGCGGGTTCTGGGAAGCGACCAGCGCGGCCAGGTTCCACTTGCGGGAGTCGCGGGCCAGCCGGACCAGGAACGAGCGGCCAGAGCGCCAGCCCTCCATGAAGTGCGCCTCGTCCAGGCCGACCAGCTTCCGCGAGGACATGTCGCCGCCGTAGCTGCGTCGCACCGCGAGCCGGTGTGCGGTGTGCAGCATCGGCAGGGCGAGCGCCTCCTCGGCCGACCAGTACTCCCGCTCAATCTTGAGGTCGGGCAGCCGCAGCCCGGCCATGGTGATGACGGTCAGCGCGGCGTCCGCGCCCAGCACTTTCTGCTGCGGCGAGCCGAAGAACAGCAGCGCGAGCGGCATCTCGGCGGTGTCCAGCAGCAGGTTGGCCAGCTCCCGCCCTTCGTCGTCGGCCAGGCCCTGCAGGCAGGCCACCACATCGTCCAGTGTGGAGGTCTCCTCGGCCGGCACCTGGCGCACCGCGTGCCGCAGCAGGGTCGCGGTGGACGCCTCCCTGGCCACCTGGGGCGGGACCAGCATGGAGCAGATGTCCTGGACGAGCATGCGCCGCTCGGCCCGGGCGTTCGACACGGCGATCTCGTACTCCCGGTCGCCGGCCGGCCCTTCCGGGAACTCCGTCCGACGCGGGGTGGGGATCAGCGAGTACGGCGCGAGGGTGCCCTGCTCGGACCCGGTCAGGTTGATCACCCGGCTGAACGGCCGCAGCTCAGGCATGGCGCACAGCCGGGCCAGCGGGCCGGACGGGTCGAGCAGGGTGACCTGCACGCCCCGCCGCGCGGCGAGGTAGCCGAGCGCACCGAGCAACGTGGACTTCCCCCCGCCCGGCTCGGCGACGAAGACCGCGAGGCCGGAGCGCTCCCGGACCTCCATCGGGAAGTGCAGGTCCAGGAAGACGGGGCGCCGGCAGGTGCCGGCCGTGCGGCCGATCAGGTCACCGCGCCGGTCGCCCACAGTGGACGCCGCCTGGGGCAGCGCGGCGGCGAGCAGCTTCACCGGCATGCGCCGCACGTAGCCGGTGTTCGCGATCGGCTCGCCGGGAATGAACTCGCGGGCCAACCAGTCCTGGTTCTTCGGATGCTGGAGGGAGATGCGCAGCTCGCGGGAGTACAGCTGGATGACCCGCCTTGCCCGTTCCAGGCACTCCTCCCGCGACCGCCCGCCGACGGCGATGCGGTGCCAGCCGTGTGCCCGCGCCGACTCGACGGGCAGTCCGGTGGTCATCTCGTCGCCGATCACCAGCGCCCGCTTGGCCAGCCGCTCCAGCTCCGGCGGTGCGTCGATGCCGTGCTCGGCGTAGTCCAGCTGCTGGGACCGGATCATCCGTAGCCGGTGTTCCAGGTTGCGGAACGAGTCACCGGGTCCGAGGATGTCCACTCTGGACGAGAGCTCCATCGGCCAGGGCAGCCGCTCGTGGAAGTGCAGCCAGGGTTCGTGCCGCTCCGGGATCTCCAGCGGCTCCATCCGGCCGACGGTGAGCACCGCCACGTGCCGCTCCTCGCCGGTCATCCGGTTGACCAGCTTGACGGTCGAGCCGTACGGCGAGCGGTACCGCTCGATCTGCTCGGTCAGCGCAAGCAGGTCACCGCGCTCCCACTTCCCGTCGCTGACCGGGGAGAGCATCGTGGGCGGGGACATGCACAGCGCCACCGACCGGTACAGCAGCCACTCCAGCTCGCTCGGGGTTGCCCGCCGGCCGCGCATGCCGAACGCCCCGAGCACCTCGTCGAACTGCTCCACGGTCCGGCTCAGCCGCCGCCGTTCGCCCTCGGCCACGCCCCGGCCGAAAACCCGCAGCACCTTCTCGACGAGCGAGTCGCCGAGTGACCGGCGGGCGAAGGTGATGCCCAGATAGGTCTGGCCCTCGGCGTGGTTGACCGACAGCAGGTGCCGTTGCGCCGCGACCAGATGGTCCGCCCAGGAGCTGGCACCGTCCACTGTCGGCAGCGGATGTGCGGTGTTGGCGTCGATGGTGCGGGCCCACTCATCGGCCGGGAACGGTCGGGTGGTGCGGCGCAGGTGCAGCCGAAAGCCGGCCAGGCCGGCGTACTGCTCGGAAATGGCCAACAGCAGCGCCTCGCGCTCGGCATCCGGCCGGAACGCCCACCGCACCTCGGGCAGCCAGTACCAGGCGGTGACGGTGTTCGGGGTGAAGGTGAGGTGGCCGGCGATCTCGGTGATCGCCAGTTCCGCCGCGGGATCGCGGTCGTTGAACTTGAGCTTGCCGGATCCTGGTCGCGGCGCCGGCTTGCGGGGCTGGACGGGCCGGGTGCCGCGCTTGTCGACCGTGGACCGCTTCTCAGCCGGTGGCCGCTTCTCCACCGCGGGCCGGGTGCCCACCGCGGGCCGCTTCTCGCCGCGCCGGCGCGGCGCCGGAAGGTTCGCCGGCGGTGTCTCCGTGACCCCAGCGGGACCGTCCGTGGGAAGGACGGCATCCAACCGCACCGGAGGCCGGTCCGCGGTGCGCTGCGCAGGGGCCTCCCGCGGCCCCCCCGGCAGGCGTTCCGTGGCGGACGCCACGCCGGCGCGATGACCGTTGCTGTCGCGGGCTACGTCGAGGGTCTTCCCGGCCGGCTCCGGCGCGGCTGCGTCGGCAGCGCCGCGCGAGCCAGCGGGCGACGCTGGATCGGCGAGATCGTCCGGCCAGACTGCCGGCCCGGCCGCAGGCTCCGGGCCCGGGCGCTGCGGGCCAGCCAGAGCCTGCAACTCCTGCCCAGCGGAACGGCTCCGGTCAGCCACCCCGCCGGCGCCGCGATCCCCGTTGAGGCTCCTGGCATCGGCGGCAGGAGGCGAGTCCTCGCCGCCCGCGGCGGTGGCGCGGCCAGGGGCGGCGGCACGGTCCTGCGCGGCGGCACGGTCCGGCGCGGCGGCGCGGCCTGGGGTGGGGGCGCGGT
>JADGHA010000199.1 GCA_019689695.1 Micromonosporaceae bacterium
GCCCGTTATCGCGCCGGTGTCCGAAGCTGTGCCGGCGGGTGGGTTCGTGCCGCCGGGCGGCCCTGCCCCGGCGGGCGGGTTCCGGTGGCCGCTGGATGGCGCGCCGCGGGTGGTGCGGCCGTTCGATCCGCCACCCCAGCCGTGGCTGCCCGGCCACCGGGGCGTCGACCTGGCCGGCGCACCGGGAGCGGCCGTGCGTGCGGCCGGCGCCGGCAGGATCCACTTCGCCGGCCGGGTGGCCGGCCGGCCGGTGGTGAGCGTGGAGCACGCCGGTGGCCTCCGGACAACCTACGAGCCGGTGGAGGCTGTGGCCCGGGTCGGCGACCCGGTGGCGGCGGGGGAGCCGATCGGGCGGCTCGCCGCCGGGCACCCCGGCTGCACGGTGGCGGCCTGCTTGCACTGGGGATTGCGCAGGGGCGACGTCTACCTCGATCCGCTGTCCCTGCTCGGGCTCGGGCAGGTGCGCCTGCTGCCGCTGGCCGGGCCGCCGTAGCGCCGGCTCAGGCCCGTGGGTGTGCCTGGCGGTAGGCCGCCCGCAGCCGTTCCACCGAGACATGGGTGTAAATCTGGGTGCTCGCCAGGGAGGAGTGGCCGAGCAACTCCTGCACCGACCGCAGGTCCGCCCCGCCCTCGAGGAGGTGGGTGGCTGCGCTGTGGCGCAGCCCGTGTGGCTTGGTGTGTGGCAGGCCGGCGATCTTCGCGTACGCGGCGACGATGCGCCGTACGACCGCCGGCTGGAGCCGCCCGCCGCGGGAGCCCAGCAGCAGGGCGCTCCCGCTGGCTGGGCGGGCAAGGGCCGGCCGGCCGTGCCGCAGCCACTCGTCGAGCGCCCGGTTGGCGGGTAGTCCGAACGGGACCGTGCGTTCCTTGCGGCCCTTACCCAGCACCCGCAGCACGCGCCGACCGCGGTCCACGTCGGGCAGATCCAGGCCGCACAGCTCGCTGACGCGGATGCCAGTGGCGTAGAGCAGCTCCAGGACCAGCCGGTCTCGCAGCGATGCCGGGTCAGCCTGATCCGCGGGGCCGGTGACGAGGGCGGCAGCCTGGTCCACGCGGAGCACCGCGGGCAGCTCCCGGTGTGCCTTCGGGCTCGTCAGCTGGGCACCCACGTCAACGGGCATCAGCCCGGCGCGGTGGGCCCAGTGGCAGAACGTGCGAGCCGCCGCCGCGCGGCGTGCCAGCGAGGTGCGCGCGGCGCCGAGCGTGCGCAGCCTGGCCAGCCAGCTACGCAGCACCGTGATGTCGAGGTCAGCCACGCAGGTGCACCGCATCCGGGCGGCGTGGTCCAGCAGGGACACCGTGTCGGACACGTACGCCCGGACCGTGTGCGGCGAGCGGTTGCGCACGCTGGCCAGATGACGCGCGAACTCGTCCACCGCCTCGCGCATCGCCTCGGGGAGGGCGGCGTGCTGCTCCTCAGTACTCCGGTGCCTCTCACCCATCGCCTCCGACCGTCCAGCCGCCGTGAGTGCCGGTCAAGTCGCCACGCCCGGATCGGTGAGCAGCCGCACGATGGCGTCCTGGTTGAAGTAGCGCGCCCAGTCCAGTGGGGTTGCGTTGAACCGTGCGTCCCGGACGCCGGGATCGGCGCCGAGTGCGAGCAGCAGTCGGGCCAACTCCACATCACCGCGTGCTGCGGCGTGATGCAACGCGGTTTCCCAGCGCTGCTCGACCGGCGTGTCCCCGCGCCCCAGCGCATTGGGGTCGAAGCCCAGCTCGGCCAGGAGCGCAACCGTCTCGGCGCGGCCCTGGGCAGCGGCCCAGACCATCACCCCCGGGCACATCTGGCGGGCCTGCCGGACGGCGGCGGGGCACTGCGCGCGCAGCCGCTCGACGGCTGCCCGATCGGCACGGAACGCCGCGGCGATGACTTCGTCAGCCGGCTCGAGCCGGGGCGGTGCCGCACCGCGGGAGACCAGGTACTCGACCAGCTCGGTCCGGCCGTGGAGCTGGGCCAGGCCGGCCGGCGTGCGGCCGTCGGCCGGCTGCCAGGCGGGTCCGTCCGTTCTCGTGTAGGGACTGTGGAAGTCCACGCCATGCTCGACCAGCAACCGGACCCGCTCGCGCTGGTCGTGCTCGATCGCCCAGCGCAGCTGCGTGCGCAGCATCTCGGCGGGCGGGTCGACGAGTTCGCCGAGCCGTGCCCGCCACGGACCACCGTCACCACGGCCCAGCCCGTACTCGAACAGCAGGTCCAAGTGGTCGTTGTCGGGAGTGAACATGCGGTTGTAGAGCGTCTGGCCGTCGTTTGGTTCGGCCCCGGCCTCGAGCAGCAGGCGGGCCAGTGCCAGCGAGTGCGGGTGCCTGGGCTGCCGCCGCGGCCCGAGCTCTCCGCCGCCGAAGGCACCGGTCAGCAGGGTGAACGGGTAGGGCTGGCCGTTCAACAGGTAGCCCTCGTTCGGATCCGCACCGGCGTCGAGCAGCAGCTGAGCGACGCTGAGCACAGTTCCGGCCGGGATCTCGGGATCGACACGGGAGTACGCGAGGTAGAACAACGGCCGCCACTGGTACGGCCCGCCGCGCCGTCGCGCCAATGCCGGGTCGGCTTCGATGAGCCGGGCGACCCGGGCCGGCTGACCAGCGGCCGCGGCCGCCCAGATGTGCCCGGCCGTCAGCTCCGGGCGCTCGACGAGCAGCTGCCGGGCCCGCGCCCAGCGGTCCGGGCCGTCGTTCTCGTCGTACGCCAGACACGCCAGCCGACAGAACCGGTCCGCGGCGACCGACTCCGCCGCGGTCGATGGCGAGCTGTGCCAGCCGTGCTCGGCGAGTACGTCCAGGTACCGCTTGAGGCGTGGCCAGCTGGGGAACCCGCACCGGCGCGCGACGACGAGCTGGGCCGCGCTCAGCTGGAATGCGCTGAGGTCGGTCGGAACACCGCCGGGATGGTGCTCGGCGACCATGGCCAGCGCCTCGGGCTCACCGGCGCGGACCTTGCGGTGCAGGATCCGGGCCAGCCGGCGCAGGTGGTTGACGCTGGGATTGTCAGGAAGCGAGATGGCTGACACCCAGACCCCCTTTCGCTCGCCTGATGTCCGCGCTCTCAGGCCGAAAGGAGGGCGATGTCGCCGCGATGGTGTATGCCGTCCAGGCGGGCCGAGCCCTTCCCGCGGACCGGTGGCTTCCTGGCAAGCCGCTCTCACGGTAGCTCACTGCAGGCCCTTGGCGGTCAGCGCGTAGCCGCCGTCGCGTTCGACGACGAATCCGAGGTGGGCGAGCATGGGGAGCTTGCGCATGACCTCGCGCAGGTCCACCCCGGCCGCGGCGGCGATCTCCTCCAGCGCGGCGGTCCGCCGTCGCGGCATCGCGTCCAGCAGCGCCGAGGCGGTCGCGTCGAGATCGTCGCGGGGACGGTGCGGACCGCGCGCTACGGGCGCGAGATCGTCGCCGATCCGGCCCACCTCCTCCAGCACTTGCGGGACGCCGGTCACCAGCCTGACGTCCGGGTACTCGCGCAGCAGCTCGTGGCACCCGACTGACATCGCGGAGGTGACCGGACCGGGCACCGCCATCGCCGGGCGCCTCAGCCGGAGGGCGCGGCCGACTGTCTGCTTGGCCCCGCTGCGGGCCGACGCCTCCACCACGACCGTGCCCTTGGTGGCCGCCGCGATGACCCGGTTCCGGATCAGGAAGCGGTGCCGGAACGGCGCTGCTCCGGGTGGCCATTCGCTGATCAGCAAGCCGCGTTCGGCGATGCGGTCGAACAGGCCGGTGTTGCTGGCCGGGTACGGCCGGTCCACGCCGCAGGCGAGCACGGCCACGGTGATCCCGCCAGCGGTCAACGCACCTCGGTGCGCCGCCGCGTCGATTCCGTACGCGCCGCCGGAGACGACCGTCCAGCCGCGTTCGGCGAGGCCGTAGCCGAGGTCGGTGGCGACGTGCAAGCCGTAGGACGTCGCCGCCCGCGCGCCGACCACGGCGACGGAGCGTTCCAGCGCCTCCGCGAGTGGCCACGGCCCACGTACCCACAGGCACAGGGGCGGGAGGCTGTCCCGGTCGGCTGGGTTTTCCGCGCCGGAACTGCCGATCTGGCACAGGTCGTCGAGGCGTGCCGGCCACTCGTCGTCCTCCGGTATGACCAGGCGGGCGCCGAGCCGCTCCGCCTTGGCCAGCGCGGCGGTCGCCACCTGCCAGGGGTCCGCTGTGCGCAGGCGGGCCTCTGCCGCGCCGCGCAGTGCTCCGGCCGGCACGTCGCCGCTCGCCAGCCGGCTCAGGGCGCGGCTCGGACCGTCGGCGCTCACCAGCGCGTAGAGGTCGCGATTGCCCGGCTCCACCAGCCAGGTCAGGGCAGCCCGAGCCAACCGGGCATCCTCCACTGTGGTCTTCGATCCGGTGGCTGTGGCATCGCGGTCCGTCATGTCGCTTCCCCTGTCCGCAACGCGGTCGCCTCCGCCACGTCCTCGGCCCCCGGCCGGTCCCGCCCGTCCAGGTCGGCGATGGACCAGGCCAGGCGCAGCACCCGGTCGAAGCCGCGCGCGGAGAGCGAACCACGGTCGATCCGGTCGCGCAGCGGCGCGGTGTCACGCGCCGGTAGCCGCCACGGCGAGCTGCGCAGCGCGGTGCCGGGGACATCGGCGTTGGTGCGCCAGCCGTGGCCGGCCCAGCGCGCGGCCGCGGCGGCCCTCGCCTTCGCGACCCGCTCTGCGACGACCGCCGACGGCTCGGCGACCCCATTCGTGGCCAGCAGCTCGGCGGCGCGCAGGGGCAGCAGCTTGATCTGCAGGTC
Source organism: Micromonosporaceae bacterium (assembly GCA_019689695.1). GTDB lineage: Bacteria > Actinomycetota > Actinomycetes > Mycobacteriales > Micromonosporaceae > JADGHA01. The sequence continues at coordinate 4,724 of JADGHA010000199.1, forward strand.
GATGCGGTCCAGCAGCGGGCCGGAGAGCCGGGCCAGGTAGCGGCGGCGCACCAGCGGCGCGCACTCGCAGAGGTGGTCGCCGCCCGGCCGCGCACAGGGACACGGGTTGGCGGCGATGACCAGCTGCACCTGGGCCGGGTAGACCGCGCCGCCCCGGGCCCGGGCCAGTGTGACGTGCCCGTGCTCCAGGGGTTGCCGCAGCGCATCCAGCGCTCGCGGGCTGAACTCGGGAGCCTCGTCAAGGAACAACACGCCTCGATGGGCGAGCGAGAGCGCGCCCGGGCGGGCCAGCCCCGACCCTCCGCCGACGAGCGCCGGCAGGCTGGCGCTGTGGTGCGGCGCCTGGAACGGCGGCCGCCGCATGAGCGGCGCCCCGGGCGGCAGTGCCCCGGCGATGGAATGCAGCGCGGTGACCTCCAGGGCGCTTTCGTCGTCCAATTCGGGCAGGATCGAGGGCAGCCGTTCGGCCAGCATCGTCTTGCCCGCTCCGGGCGACCCGATCAGAGCGAGGTGGTGCCCGCCGGCCGCCGCCACCTCGAGCGCGCGGCGCCCGAGCGCCTGCCCCACCACATCCGCCAGGTCGGGACCGGGCAGCGGCCGGGCGGGCTCGGCGGCCGGCGGGTCCAGCAGGCCGCCCTGGCCCCGGGCGAAGTCGACCAGGCGGCGCAGGGTGTCGGCCGCCTTGACCACGACGCCCGGCACCAGGCAGGCCTCCCGGGCGTTATCGAGCGGCACCACGACGCGCCGCACGCCGGCCCGGGCCGCGGCCGCCACCATGGGCAGGACGCCACGGACCGGACGGACCGTCCCGTCCAGCCCCAGCTCGCCGAGGAGCGCCACATCACGCAGCGCCACCGGCGGCAGCTCGCCCGCACCGGCCAGCAGAGCAGCCGCGACGGCCAGGTCGAACGCCGACCCGTGCTTCGGCAAGGTGGCCGGGAGCAGGTTGACCGTGACCCGCCGGTGCGGCCAGCTCTGTCCGGAGTTGACGATCGCCGCGCGGACCCGGTCGCGGGCCTCGTTCAAGGCGGCATCGGGCAGGCCGGTCAGCGCCAGCGCCGGCAGCCCGTCGGCGAGGTCGGCCTCGACCTCCACGAGATGGCCGGTCATGCCGACCAGGCCGACCGAGAACACTTTCGCGTAGCTCATCACAGGCCGCCTCAGAACGCGCCTCGGAGATGCTCGACCCGGGCTGCGCCCCGCCCCCCGGCCAGTACCGACACGACGTCGAACCGGATGTTGCGCGCATGGTGCCCGGTGGTCCTCAGCCACTCCGCGGCCAGCCGACGCAACCGCTGTTGCTTGGCCCAGACCACGGCCGCCGCGGGTGGCCCGTACCCGGTGCCGCGCCGCGTCTTGACCTCGCAGAACACGATGGTGTCCCCGTCCCGGGCGATGATGTCGATCTCGCCCAGCGGGCATCGCCAGTTCTGGTCGACGAGCTCCATGCCTGAGCCGACGAGATGCTCCGCGGCGAGCCCTTCACCGAGCCGGCCGACTCGCTGATTCGTGTTCGCCATGGCACTGACGGTCTCCGGTGGAGTCCGCGCGGCCAACCCCCGAAATCCGTAACTGTGGATAACCTGTGCCACTGTGGACAAGTACCTGATCATGAGTTGATCTGGTAGGAGTCCGCGGCGCCGTTCGTACCAGGTCGCCTGGACGAGAGGACGAACCGGGCTGGTCCGGTGGGGCGCTGGTCGTGGCCGTCCGCTTCGAGGGCCCTGTGGGGTGAGCTGTCTCTCCCCGGTGCTCGTGGTGTCGCCCCAGGTCATCGCATAGCCTGCGGGTCCGTGAGCGGACGTCGTGACTATCCGGACGAGCCTGGGTCGCAGTGGTACTCCGGGCAGCAGGGGTACCAGGACGGGGCCTGGGACCGGCGGAGCGAGGACACCTGGTACGACGACGGTCCCGTGACCGAGCGCACCCACGGTGACTTGCGAGAGGAGAGCAGTGCCACCGGGCGGTACGGTGAGCCGGCCCGGCACAGCCGCAGCGACGATACGGCTGAAGGGCTGGCGTCGCCGGTGGATCCGCTGGCGGCCGTCCGCGCCGGTTCACCGGGTGTCAGGCCGACGGCGCCCGCGCCACCGGGACCTGGCCATGCCGGGACGGGTGCGCCCACCGTGGCACCGGCTGTGTCCGGCCCACCACTGCCCGATCCGGCCGGCCCGCCGGGCAGCCCGCCCGGCCCGCAGCCCGTGTCGGGCCACCCGCCGGTGCCGGGTTACCCGCTCGTGTCAAGCCCTCCGCCCGTCTCCGGCCCGCACCCGGCGATGCCCGCGAGCACGCCGCGCGAGGGCGTGTACCGCACCCGCCGGCCAGGGCTGGCGATCCTCTACCTGCTCGGCGTGGTGATCGGGGAGTGGCCGGCGATCCGGTTGTTCGCCGACGGCGCCTTCGACGGCCACGTTTCCGGCGCCCGCACGGTCACGGGCATGTTCCTGGTGGTCGGGCTGCCGCTGTTCGGGCGGGGGCTTTTCGCGCTGCAGGCCGGGGCCGGGAAGGTGCCCGACCAGCAGGCTGGGCACGGCTGGCTCCGGCCGCCCCTGGCGTATCTCACGGTGGGCCTGGTACTCCTGCTGGCCGCCGGCCTCGCCGCCGCCTGACGGGTGGCCGGCCCCGACGCCGCCTGACGCGCGTGGCCGGCCTCGCCGCCGCCTGACGCGCGTGGCTGGCCTCGCCGCCGCCTGACGCGCGTGGCTGGCCTCGCCGCCGCCTGACCGGTGCCGCCGCCCGGT
>JADGHA010000200.1 GCA_019689695.1 Micromonosporaceae bacterium
CATTTCTGCGGCCGCGCCAGTTGTTTCAATGCGGCGGCGCGGCGCGGGCGCCGGCGCCGCGGCTCCCGCACCGCGACCCCCGAGGCCTGAGACCGTCCCGGCCTCCCACCCGTTGCCCCGTCCGGGACCGCGGGCAGGACGGCTTACCAGAAGGTGAGCCGGTCACACCGGGACTAACCTGGTGACATGGTGCGGCAGACGGTCACGCGGCGGTGGCCCAGAAGCTTCTCCGACCGGCTCACCGCGCCCCTTCCCGGGACCGGCGACGTGGTGCGGATGCTGCGGGATTCGCGCCGGATCGCCAAGGCGCGCGGTGAGCCGCTGCGCGCCGGCGCCCACCTGATCCCGGTGTCCCCGCGGGCGACCCTGCCGTCCGCCGGCCCCCGCCAGACCGCGGTCACGTGGGTCGGCCACGCGACGTACGTGATCCAGGTGGGCGGGCTGACCGTGCTCACCGATCCGGTCTGGTCCCGGCGCATCCCGGGCGTGCCGGCCCGGGTGACGCCGCCCGGCCTGGACTGGTCGGCGCTGCCACGGGTCGACGCGGTGGTGATCAGCCACAACCACTACGACCACCTGGACGCGCCCAGTATCCGCCGGCTGCCCCGGGACACCCCGATCCTGGTCCCGGCCAAGTTGGGCGCCTGGTTCCGCCGCCGCCGGTTCACCGACGTCACCGAGCTGGACTGGTGGGAGTCGCGCATCATCGGCGACGTCTCATTCGACTTCGTGCCCGCACACCACTGGAGCCGGCGCGGGCTCATCGACACCTGCCGGACGCTGTGGGGCGGCTGGATCCTGACCGGCCCGGGCAGCCGGGTCTACTTCGCCGGGGACACCGCGTACGGCCACTGGTTCCGGGAGATCGCCGACCGGTACCCGGCCATCGATCTGGCGCTGATGCCGGTCGGCGCGTACGAACCGTTCTGGTTCATGCGGAGCATGCACACCAACCCGGAGGAGGCGGTCCGGGCGACCATCGAGTGCGGTGCGACCCGGATGGCACCCATGCACTGGGGGGCGTTCCTGCTCTCCGTCGAGCCGCTGCTGGAACCGCTGGAGCGGGCGGCCAAGGCGTGGGCGGACGCCGGCCGGCCGCGCGAGCACCTGTGGGACCTCGCGGTGGGCGAGACGCGGATCCTCTAGCCATGCCAGCACAGCCCTTGGACACCGCGCTGGCCGAGGTCCGCGCGCTGCTCCTGGACCCCGCGCGGCTCACCCGCGCAGTGGCTGCCGGCCGCCGCCGGGGTCAGGCGCCCTCGGTGGTACGCGCAGAGCTGCGCCCGGTACGGCTCAAGGCCGGCATGCGGCTGCAGGTGGTGACCAGCGACGGTGTCCGGCCGTACACCAGGAACCTGGCCTTCGGCGCGGAGGCCGACGCGGCGGTCGACGCCCTGCTCGCCGAGCCGTTCGGCAACTGGCACGTGCAGACCACGGATGCCACGGTGCAGGTGCGGGTCACCAAGTCCGGCGCCGCCCAGGTGCACCGGGCGGCCACCCGGTCCACAGCGGACACCGCGCACGACAGGGAGAAGGAGTATCTGCTCGACCCCGGGGATCCGCTGTTCGACGTCATCGGTGGCAGCGCGGCCAAGCGCAGGCAGGTGGATGCGTTCCTCCGGGCGCTGGCCGCGACCCTGCCCGCGAACGAGGCGCTGCCGCGGCCGTTGCGGGTAGTGGATCTGGGCTGCGGCAACGCGTACCTCACGTTCGCCGCGTACCGCTACCTCACCGCGAGCCGCGGGCTGGATGTCCGGCTTATCGGGGTGGACGTACGCGAGGACCAGCGCGCCCGCAACACCGAGCTGGCCGAGCGGTTGGGGTGGGCGGACAAAGTCCACTTTGTAGCCGGCACCATCTCCGACGCGCCGGTGGACGGGGCGGACGTGGTGCTGGCCCTGCACGCCTGCGACACGGCCACCGACGAGGCGCTGGCCCGGGCGATCGAGTGGCGCGCGCCCTGGGTGCTCGCCGCCCCGTGCTGCCACCACGACATCGCCGCCCAGCTTCGGCGCGTGGCCGCCCCGGCCCCGTACGCCCTGCTGACCAGCCACGGCATCCTGCGTGAGCGGTTCGCGGACGTGCTCACCGACGCGCTGCGGGCGGCTCTGCTGCGGCGGCACGGCTACCGGGTGGACGTGGTGGAGTTCGTGGACTCCGCGCACACGCCACGCAACGTGCTGATCCGCGGCAAGTACACCGGCGCCTCGGCCGACGGCGACGAGTACGCCGCTCTCGTCGAGATGTGGCAGGTCACACCCCGGCTGGCGGCGCTGCTCGGCGAGGACCGGTCAGCCGGGTAGCGGGAGCGACCAGGCGCGCACACCCCCGACGATGCCGGCGGTGTTCGGCACCACCACGACGTCGTCGCCCATCCGCTCCAGCTGGTCGGGCCGGATCCGGCGGGAGTTGCCGCCGCCGAGGTAGAGCCGGTCCCAGAGAAAGACCGGCCGCAGCGCCTCCACCACGGCGCGGACCCGCCGCGACCAGAACGCGTCGCCGAGCCGCCGCCGCTCCGCCTCGCCGATGTACGTGTCGTAGCTCAGCCCCCACCGCACCGGCGCCTGGGACAGTTCCATGTGCGGGGCGAGCGTGCCGCCGTCGAACACCGCGCAGCCCAGCCCGGTGCCGAGGGTCAGCACCAGCTCCAGCCCGGTGCCGGAGACCACGCCGGCCCCGTGCACCTCGGCGTCGTTGAGCACCAGCGTGGGCACCCCGAAGGCGGCGGTGAGCGCGCTGCGCGCGTCGAAGCTCTGCCACGCCTCGACCAGCCTCGGATCCACCTTGCTGCGCGGGCCGCTCTTGGTGACGTAGTGGGGGGTGGCGATGACCACGCCGTGCCGGATCATGCCGGGCATGCCGACCGTGGCCCGGGTGGCCCGGGGCAGCTTGCCGGCGAGGTTCACCAGCGTCTCCACGAAGCGGTCCGGACCCATCGGATACGGGGTGGGCACCCGTATCGGGGTGGTCCGCATGGTGCCCGCCTCGTCGAGCACCGAGCCCTTGATCCCCCCGCCGCCGCAGTCGATGGTCAAGGTGGTCACCGTCACACCCCCACCCTAGCCCGCGCAATCTTGGTGGCCCGGGGTGTCGCGGCGACGGCTCAGTCGGCGCTGGCCCAGATCGGGCGGATCTCGGTGCCGACACCGGTCGGGCACCGGCGAGCCACCTCGACGGCCTGGTCCATGTCCTTGACGTCGATGACGTAGAAGCCGCCGAGGTTGTGCTCGGCCGCGGCGAACGGACCCTCCTGCAGGACCAGGCCGTCCTCGGTGCGGCGCAGGCTGCGCGCCTGGCTCGCCGGCGCCACCGCTTCACCGGAGTACGGGATGCCCGCGTCGCGTAGGTACCGGGTGAAGGCCGCGTGCTCGGCGAGCGCGTCCTCGCGGACCTCGCTCGGGGCCGCGGTCCAGTCGGTGGGTCGCTCGAACAGCATGATCATGAACTTCATCGATTCCTCCCGGGCCGATTCAGCCATAACCATCGACCCGTCACCCTAGCCCGTGGTGGCCAGGGCGAGCGGGAGTACGCCCGGAACGCCGGCCCGGCGCAGCAGCCGCCCGACGATCGCCATGGTCCAGCCGGAGTCCACGTAGTCGTCGACGAGCAGGACCGGACCGCGGAGCGGGGGAAGCTCCGGCGCTGCGAACGCGTCGTGCAGCGCCCGCACCCGCTGCGCGCTGTTGCCCCGGCCGGCGGTGTCCCTGCCGTGGGTCCGCTCGACCGTACCGAGGAACGGCAGCCGGCCCACCGTCGCGATCCGCTCGGCCAGGCTGGTCACCAGCCGCGGCCGGCGCCGCGAGGCCACCGCGAGCACCGCGACCGGCCGCCGGGGCCACCGGTCGGCGCCGTGCGACCAGTCCTTGAGCACCTCGACCACCGCGTCCATCACGTCGGCCGGCACCGGGGTGTCCGGTGCGTCGTCGGCGAGCAGGGCGCGCAGCCGGCTCCCCCACCCGAGGTCGGACAGCCGGCCCAGGGCCCGCCCCGGCTCGGTCTGCTCGTCCGGCGGTACCTTGCCGGACAGCGGCACGCCGACCGCGGCGAGTCCGGACGGCCACAGCCTGCGCGGTGCGATCGCCACGCCCGGCCGGCCGAGGAAGGCCTCGGCCGCCTGAAGCGCCGCCGCGGAGACGGCGGTGTCGAACCGCGGCCCCGCGCACCGGTCGCACCGTCCACACGGGACCGCCTGTGGGTCGTCGAGGCAGCGGCGCAGGAACTCCATCCGGCAGCCGGTGGTTTCCGCGTACTCCCGCATCGACTGCTGCTCAGCGGCACGGGCCTGGACGACCCGCCGGTGCCGCTCGGCGTCGTACTCCCACGGCTCCCCGGTGGCGACCCAACCGCCTCTCACCCGGCGTACCGCGCCGTCCACATCGAGCACCTTGAGCATCAGCTCCAGCCGGGCTCGGCGGAGGTCCACCATCGGCTCCAGCGCTTGTGTGGATAGTGGACGATCAGCAGTGGACAGTGCGGTGAGGACTGTTCGGACCTGTTCCTCGGGCGGGAACGCGAGCGAGGCGAAGTAGCGCCAGATGGCGGCGTCCTCGGCGCCGGGCAGCAGCAGTACGTCGGCGCTGCGTACCGCCCGCCCGGCCCGGCCGACCTGCTGGTAGTAGGCGATCGGCGACGGTGGCGCGCCCAGGTGCACCACGAACCCGAGGTCCGGCTTGTCGAAGCCCATGCCCAGCGCGGAAGTGGCCACCAGCGCCTTGATCCGGTTGGCCAGCAGGTCCTGCTCGGCGGCGCGGCGGTCGGCGTCCTCGGCCTGCCCGGTGTAGGCGGCGACCGCGTGCCCTCGCGAACGCAGGAAGTCGGCGGTCGATACGGCGGCCGCGACGGTCAGCGTGTAGACGATGCCCGAGCCGGGCAGCCGGTCGAGGTGGTCGGCGAGCCAGGCCAGCCGGTGGGCCGGGCTGGGCAGCTGGAGTACGCCCAGCCGCAGCGACTCCCGGTCCAGCGGCCCCCTCAGCACCAGCGCCCGCCCGGAAGATTCCGGTGAGTGGATCTCCTCGACCGGCGAAGACGCGGGGAGGGAGAGCTGGTCGGCGATGTCGGCGGTGACGCGGGCGTTGGCGGTGGCGGTGGTGGCCAGCACCGGCGTGTCCGGCGCGAGGCCGGCCAGGAAGGTGCGCAGCCGCCGGTAGTCCGGCCGGAAGTCGTGCCCCCAGTCGGAGACGCAGTGCGCCTCGTCCACCACGAGCAGGCCGGTGCTGCCGGCGAGCTTCGGAAGGATGGCGTCGCGGAAGTCCGGGTTGTTCAGCCGCTCCGGGCTGATCAGCAGCACGTCCACCGCGCCCGAATGGATCTCGGCGGTGATCTCGTCCCACTCGTCGAGGTTGGCCGAGTTGATGGTCCGGGCGTGGATGCCCGCCCGGCCGGCCGCCTCCACCTGGTTGCGCATCAGCGCCAGCAGCGGCGAGACGATGACCGTGGGGCCGGCGCCGCGGGCCCGCAGCAGCGCGGTGGCCACGAAGTACACCGCCGACTTGCCCCAGCCGGTGCGCTGCACGCAGAGCACGCGCCGGCCGGCCACCACCAGCGCCTCGATCGCCCGCCACTGGTCCTCGCGGAGGATGGCCTGCTCGCCGGCGAGCCGGCGCAGCACCGCCTCGGCCTGTTCGCGTACCGACGCCATGGGTCAGTCAGCCTGGCAGATGCCCGCGATGATCATGTCAAGGGTCCGCTCGATGGCGGCGGCGCGCACGTCGTCCGGTTGCCGGGCCAGCGGGCCGTCGATCAACAGCGCGGCCAGGCCGTGCACTCCGGCCCAGGCCGCCATCTCGGCCAGCGGCCGGCGCCGGGGGCCGATCTTCCCGTGCTCGGCCAGCTCGTCCAGGACCTCGGTGAGCATCTGGTACGGCCGGCTGGCCGACGGGTCGGCCGTCACGCCGGCGGGCTTGTCGGTCCGGCAGAAGGCGGTGCGGAACAGGCCGGGCTCGCTGATCGCGAAGCGGACGTACCCCAGCCCGATCGCCCGGAGCCGGCGCAGCGCCTCGGCCGCCGGATCCGCCAGCCGCGGTCCCGCGCAGATCTCGGCCTCCATCCGCTCCGCCAGGCCGCGCAGTGCCCGCTCCTTGACCACGTGCAGCAGGTCGTCGTGGTTGGCGAAGTGCCGGTACGCGGCGGTGGGCGAAACGCCGACCTGCCGGGCCGCCTCGCGCAGCACCACCGCCTCCGGGCCGCCCTCGCGGGCCAGCCGGGCGGCCGCCTCGGCCAGCGCCGCGGGCAGGTTCCCGTGGTGGTACGACCGGCGTGCCTGTGTCACAGCTCAATCCTGCCCGATGTTGACACCGTTAGCATACCGTGGGATGTTGACGCCGTACACATTTCTCGAGAGGACGACTCCATGTTGCGACGGTACGGGGATCTGGTCGCCAGGCGGGCGCGGCTGACGCTCATCCTGGCCACCGTGGTGCTGCTCGGCGCCGCGGTGCTCGCGTTCGGCGCGTTCGGCAAGCTGCAGCTCGGCGGTTTCGAGGACCCGTCCGCCGAGTCCACCCGCGCCGCGGACCTGATCGACAGCCGCTTCGGCGGCGAGACAAACCTGGTGCTGCTGGTGCACGCCAAATCCGGAACAGTCGACTCGCCGGAGGTCCAGGCGGCCGGCCGGCAGCTGGCCACGGCGCTGGCCGCCGAGCCGGACATCCGCAACGTGGTCTCGTACTGGCAGACCAACGCAACCGCGCTGAAGTCCGAGGACGGCACGGACGCGCTGGTACTCGGCCACATCACCGGCGGCGACAACGAGATCGGCGACCGGGCCGCCGCGATCATCGACAAGTACGCCAAGGACCAGCCCGCCGTGACGGTGCGGGCGGGCGGCGCCGCGGCGGTCAACCACGAGCTGCCCACCGAGGTCAGCCGCAGCCTGGCGCTGGCGGAGGCGATCGCGGTCCCGCTGACCATGCTGCTGCTGGTGTTCGCCTTCGGCAGCCTGGTGGCCGCCGCCCTGCCCCTGGTGATCGGCCTGGTGGCGATCCTCGGCACGCTGGCCGAGCTGTCCGTGCTCGGCTCGCTGACCGACGTCTCGGTCTTCTCGATCAACCTGACCACCGCGCTCGGCCTCGGGCTGGGCATCGACTTCGCCCTGCTGCTGGTCAGCCGCTTCCGCGAGCAGCTGGCCGCGGGTGACGAGGTGCGCGACGCGGTGGTGCGCACCGTGGCGACGGCCGGCCGCACGGTCCTGTTCTCCGCCGCGACGGTGGCCGCCGCGCTCGCCGCGCTACTGGTCTTCCCGCTGTTCTTCCTGCGCTCCTTCGCGTACGCCGGCATCGGCGTGGTCGCGATCGCGGCCGCCGCCGCCCTGGTGGTCATCCCGGCGCTGCTCGCCGTGCTCGGCCACCGGGTGGAGCGCGGCCGCGTCCCCGGCATACGTGCCGCGCGCGGCGCCGCCTCGCCGCTCTGGGACCGGATCGCCC